>NZ_BAAAEH010000034.1:0-5213 GCF_039522915.1 Sphingomonas oligophenolica | reverse complement strand
CATCGTCGCGATCGTCGGACTCTCATCCTGATCGTCGCTAGACTCTCATCCAGATCGTCGCGCTACATTCCTAACGCCCTCGACATGCTCATGCGCGGTTGAACGCGATATGCCCAGGATCTGGCCGATCTCCCGATCGGTCTTCCCCCGGCCTACAAGGACGAGCGCTTCGAGCTGCCGAGAGGTCAATTCGGGCACCGCTGTCTCCTGCAACTTGAGTTTGCGCCTCATAATCCGCCGCGCTGCCTCAAAAGCGAACGTCCCGCACAATTGCGCGACCGGCAGGGCGTTCTCGTGAAGATGATCCACGGACCGCGCTGCGAAGGAGCATGTTCCCTGATATTCGCCTGGAAGATGCACGGGCACCGTGAAGCCCGCGCCCAGGCCAAAGCCGATTGCCTCGGAGAGAATTTGCTTGTGACGGGGAGTGAGGTCGATGATGTCGCCGACATCGTGCCACGCGAAGCCATTCACCGTCTTGGTGCTCGCCAGATGGATCGGGTCTTCGGCGAAGTACCCTCGTTCGAGGATGTGGGACACCCAATCATCGTTGTAGGTGGACAACCGGATGGCGCCCGATGGCGGATGGGCGAGATCAACATGGTGTCCCATGGCAAACTGGGAGAACCCGAGCACGCGGGTCACTCTAGCCAGCGCTTCTTTCAAATCGTCCTCGCTCAGGGCCGATCGAAAAGCTTTCAAAAAGGCGTTTAGGTCCAATTTGGTCAACATGCCGCAGTTCCTTTCGAAAAAGGTGGACGCCGTCCGAGACTTCCTCTCCTGCGGTACAAAGCTCCCTGTCTTTAGAGGACCCAAGGCCTCTCTTTGGGTTGAAGCCTATTTCTGCAAGCCATTTGCGCCCGGCAGAAAGGCGGCGTCGAGAACGACAATGCCCGCCTGGGGCGCTTCCCGCCCCCCGATACTGATCTGGTAACATGACAGGCGGAGAATCGCAGACTGTTGTTGTGTATTTCAGTCGGACTCGAAGCATGTATTTGCTTCAACACACCCTCCGAGCGACTGTCCGAGCAGACCGTCAGGTCAGGATCATTACCGCCCAAAGAGGAGGGGCGCCCCACCCTAGGCAAAGTCCCAACCAACCCATCGGCATTCGCACTTCACGGAAATCATACGCGCACGTTAGAAAAACACCTCCGAACCAGGAATTTATCAGAGCGCTTCGATAATGATAGCCGGGGCCATGCCGCCGGCAGCGCACATCGTGACAAGCCCGTATCGCCCGCCGGTACGTTCCAACTCGTCCAGGATCGTGCCGATCAGGATCGCTCCAGTCGCGCCGATAGGATGACCAAGGGCGATCGACCCGCCGTTGACGTTTACCTTGTCGCGATCAAGCTCAAGGTCGCGGATGAACTTCTCGGAAACGACAGCGAACGCTTCATTGATTTCCCAAAGATCTATCTGGTCCTTATCAAGCCCGGCCTTCGCAAGCACCTTACGAGCAGCGGGAACCGGCCCATTCAACATCAACGTCGGGTCGTCCCCCACGTTCGCCATCGCAACGATCCGCGCGCGCGGTGTCCAGCCCATCTTGTCCGCGTACGCCTTCGAAGTCAGGAGCAGCGCAGCCGCGCCGTCCACGACCCCGGATGAATTGCCCGCATGATGAACCGACGCAACGGAAAGGCCGGGAAACTTCCGCGCGATAGCGTCGCCGAACGTCTCGTCCCCCGTCCCCATCGGCAGGGCGGTCATGGCGGCAAAGGCCGGCTTAAGAGAAAGCAAGGCTCTCCAGGGTCGTGGTGGGGCGTGGATACTCGTCCTTTGCGAGGATCACCGCGCCGTCGTCATCGAGAACCGGCACGATCGATTTATTGAAGCGACCTTCATCGATTACTTTCGCGGCCCGCTGCTGGCTAGCATAACCAGCCTGATCCAGCTGTTCGCGCGAGATGCCCTCCATGGAGGCAATTGCATCCGCACAGATGCCCTGGTTCGTTTGGGGGTGCATCGCCTGGAGGTGCGCGTTCCCGTTGCTGCCCGCGACATTGTAGAAGGCAACGATGATCGCCTCCTCTTCTATATTCAGTACAAAGGAATGAATATCGGTGGGACCAGTTGGCAAATCCTGGACTGCTGTGCGCTTCTTCCACTTGGCGACGGTCTTCGGGCTGATCTCATACCGCTTGGCCAGCACCCTTAGGGTCTCTTGACTTGCTGTATCGCTCGACGGACCGCCGCTGTCGTACGGGCGCTCCCGTGTAGAACCTGGCCCATAGTGCTTCCTTCCATTCCTGGCTGAATAATGCACCATCAAATTCCAAGATTAAACTCTTTAGATCGCGCTTTCAAGATACTCGAAAGGCATCGCTCGTCGTGGAAATACGAGGACGGGAGAATGGACATCGGCAAGATTCCTTGCCCATTCTCACCGCCGTTGCAGCGCGGGTTTGTAAAGTGCACAATCTCCCTAATTTTGGCCCTTCGGAATTGCGAAGGCGACGATGGCGTCGCCCGGTTTAGTGCCCAGCAAGGCGTGGCCGCCCGAAGCGGTGACAACGAACTGGCGCCCGCTTGCCCTCGATAGATATGTCATTGGGGTCGATTGGCCCGCCTGCGCCAATCGCCCGCGCCAGAGCACGCTGCCCGTTTTCGTATCGATCGCCCGCAGATATTTGTCCTGCGTCGCTGCGATAAACGTGACGCCACCGCGGGTTGTGACAGAACCTCCCAGGTTCGGCGTGCCGATCTTGAAGGGCAGCAAGGAGGGTAATCCCAACGGGCCGCTGTCACGGGCAGTCCCGATCGGATGCGACCAAAGCAGTTTGCCGCTCGCAAGATCCACGGCGCTGATTCGCCCCCACGGGGGCGCTTGGCAAGGCGCGAAAAGCGGTGACAGGAACGGCAAGGACCTAGCCGCGACAGGCAAGCCAAACTGCGGCAGGATCATACGGCCTTCGGGAGTCGGCTGCCCCCCCATGCCGACCGGGCGCACACCCAGGCGATCAGCCTGCCCCCTCGGGATAAGCTGGACATAGTTCGCGACATAATTGCTGTTCACGATCATCACGTTATGATCGCGGTCGATCGAAACGCCGCCCCAGTTCATTCCACCCAGAAAACCGGGGAATTGGATGCTCGGCGTAAGCCCCGGAAGCGTCAGCGGCCCTTCGTAACGCGCTTGGCGAAACGCTATGCGACACCACATCTGGTCTAGCGGGGTGACGCCCCACATGTCCCGTTCGCTGATATTTTTGCCGCGGAACGACGGCAACGCATCCGAAAAGGGTTGAGTCGGTGCGGCCCATTCATGTGGCGCCAGACCGTCCTGTGGAACGCGATGTTCGGTGACTGGATAGATCGGCTTGCCGGTAGCGCGGTCAAGAACGAAAATTTCACCGCGCTTGGTCGGCTGGATGAGCGCCTTGCGCAGGCCCGTTGACGTCGGCAGGTCGACAAGGGTGGGCTGAGACGCGGCATCATAGTCCCAAAGATCATGGTGCACGGTCTGGAACTTCCAGCGCGGCTGGCCTGTCTCTACGTCGAGCGCAACGACCGAGCTTGAATAGGCTTCGTCGAAGGGGCGCCGTCGTAGCGCCGTGTTATCGGGCGTGGCCCCGCCGAGGGGCGCATATACGAGACCGAGTTGGTCATCGGCACTCATCGGCGCCCAGGAATTGGGCGTTGCGGATGTGTAGGTTTGGCCCGACGGAGGCAACTGGCGGCGGTCGGGATGGCCAAGATCGAAAGCCCAGCTCAACGCGCCCGTATTCGCGTCGAATGCCCTTATGACGCCGGACGGCTCGCCCCAATACATGCCGTCGGAGACCCAACCGCCAAGCACGATCCGTCCCCGAGAAATGGTAGGTGCCGACGTGATGTAATAATAACCCGGCGGCGCTTTTGGTTGGCCGATCTTGAGATCAACGACACCATTGACGCCAAACCCTGCACATGGCTTTCCGGAGGCGGCATCGATCGCCAGCAGGCGGGCATCAATCGTGTTCGTGTAGATGCGTTCGGCGCAAACTCCCTGCGCCTCCGGAACGCGGTAATATGCAACCCCGCGGCAGTGCGCGTAGGTAGCGTTACGATTGTCAGTGTGGGCACGGAAGCGCCAGCGCTGCTGCCCCGTCTCGGCATTAAGTGCGACAACGTCGTTATAGTCGCTGCACGCGTAGAGCGTGTCGCCGATCTTCAGCGGCGTCCCCTCAAGCGACTGCGGCGCGTCGTCCGGCGCTTTCCCGAAGTGGAAGGTCCAGGCAACGGCCAGTTTACCAGCGTTAGCCGGGGTGATCTGCGAAAGCGCACTAAAGCGCGTTCCGGCCGCATCGC
Source organism: Sphingomonas oligophenolica (assembly GCF_039522915.1). NCBI lineage: Bacteria > Pseudomonadati > Pseudomonadota > Alphaproteobacteria > Sphingomonadales > Sphingomonadaceae > Sphingomonas > Sphingomonas oligophenolica. The sequence goes on along the minus strand of NZ_BAAAEH010000034.1, from coordinate 917 downwards.
CTCCCCAGGTTTGCCAATCCGTGGACTGGCTGCCAGCGGCGGCGACCGGGCCGCCGCTGGCGGGGTGATCCTCTTGTCCGGCCTGATACATGGGATCGGCGCGGTCGGGCACTAAGGCGTAGTGGACGATCGCACCAAAGCCTACCGCTGCCACAAGCACAACGCAGGCGATCGCGGCACGAACCGACGCAGGTCGGGCGCTTGGGGGGCCGAGCCTGCGCGCGGTCCAAGGAAAAAGGAACCATAAACCAAGGACCATGGGAGCCATCAGCCGCGCCGCGAGCGCCCACGCATCAAAACCGACTTCTCCGATCGCCCAGGCGACCGAGCCGATTAGCAATACTCCGAACAGGAGGCCGCCGAGCCGGCGACCGAGCCCGACCAGGACGCCGCTCGCAACAGTGAGCAGGCCGGCCAGAATATAATAAGGCGAGCCGCCGAGCGTCAGAAGCCGAGCCCCACCCCAGCAGAGCGTCAAGCCGATAAGGACCAGCAAGGTCGCGAACAGATAAGGCTTTGAAAACAAGCCCCCGGGGCGGGGCGACGGAGGCTCTTCCGTCGACCTGACTTCTGTGACTTCGGCCATCTCCCACTTCCTCCGATATCTTGCCCGAAACGTCTGTCGATGGCAGTCGCCACTGACGACGCTTCTCTTCTCTCCGACGCGACCAATCCGATCGATACGTTTCCGCCAGGGCACAATCGCTAGCAAACTGTGCGGCGTCGACTGCAATCCACGATATATTCCGTATGTGAAATCGCCATGCACACGGGTTCAACCGATGCTTTCCTTCGCGACCTTGAGCACGCGAGGCGGCATAAGGACCTCAATGTACAAAGAATGGAGTCCTAATCTTACTGCGTCATAAATGATGATTGGGGCTGGGCCCTGGCACAGCAAGGACATCGCATCAATC
>NZ_BAAAEH010000033.1:0-5775 GCF_039522915.1 Sphingomonas oligophenolica | reverse complement strand
CCAGCATCTGCTTGGGGCGTTCGGGAGTCGACATCGGCCAGAGACGCGTGCCCGACCCGCCCGACAGAATGACAGGGATGATCGGCGTGGAAAGCGGCATTCGCTAAACTCCTGTTGTTTGCAAGTTAGGTTATACAAGCGGAATTTTTCTAGAGAATCGCGAGTATTTGAAAGAAAATCGAAATGTCTATTTCAATGGCGCTATTATAGTGTCGGCACCGTCCGGACATTTAACGAAGATCGTCAATCATCTGGCTGAGCTGAGTCAAAGGCGCAAGGCAAGATTTTTCAGGATGTTCAGAAAATTCAGGTGATAGCAACCTCCAGAAACGGAGCGCTCCTCTTGGAATCGCAAAGATTCTCCTGCCATTCACGGGCAGATTAATGCTGCATGTGCGAAATATATTATAACGAAATCACAGTAACTTGCAATCTTTACTTCGCAGTTGCAACATGCATTATATTAACTCGATTCGATATCGTTTGCGAGAGGCAATATGGTTATTTCCGCAGCCAGTCGACGGGAGGTGTACCATGACACTTGATAGCGGCAAGGTCGAGAGACGCGGCAGGTCGCGTGCGTAATGCGATGTTGATCGATATTGAGATAGCCGAGATGTCGGCACGCGCGTAGCTGGTTGCCGGCCAAGCAATCTCGGCCCTTTGCACGGAATATTTCTGTTTGGAGCCGGCGGCGGCACGTCTTTCGGTAACCGACAGAGTGGTCGATTGAGCCAATTATTGGCGCGCCGACATTCTGTCCTCGTATTTGTTGCGTAGACGCCGATGTGACGAGTTATCAGCTTGGTTGGAGAACGAACCCGGCAGTTTCGATATCTTGTCCGGTGAGACCTTCATGAATTCTGTGGCGGAATCGGAGGAAGGGCGAGCCGAGGCCGAAAGGTTGATGAACCAGATGTGCGATCCGTTGAGCTTGAGCCCGACATTCCTCGTACCTCGTTGGAGTACGTTGATCTTGTTCGCGGTGCTTCTCGCTATTGTCGTCACGGCGATGCCGCCCTATTCGCTCTATTCAGTGTCGAGTGAAAGGGATAACGAAATCTTGTTTTTAGTGGCGTTCGGTGCACTGAGCTTCTTCGGCGTGCGAGCCTTCCCAGGCGTACCGCTGGCACTGTTGGGTGAGAGGCTTTCGTTTGCCGGCACGCTGACCGAGGTCATTCAGGCCGTCTCGGGGCTGCATCGCGACCGTGAATTCCTAGACTGGGTCACGGATACGGCGGCAATTGCGGTCAATCTGATTCTAGTCAGAGGCCTGCGCGGCCGAGCGCGAGATACAAGGGCGTGAAGTTGGCGAGCTGGTATCACGGCTTTATAGACTGGATCGGTGACGGCACCGGGTTGCCGGATACGGTCCTTCATATTCATGCAGGCATGGCGATTCTCCTGGTTGCGCGAGTTGTGTCAGGCCGGTCGCTCGGGACGTTGATCCCACTTTCAGTTGTTTTCGCGGCAGAACTTGGCAACGAAATTATGGACAGGCTGTATTTTGGTTCATGGCGTTGGCCAGATACATTGAGCGACTTTGCAAATACGCTGTTTTGGCCGACTATCATTTGTGTAGCGGTTAGGGTGAGGCCGCTCGTCTTTGATCGTTCAGTCAGAGACCGACAGGGCCCGCCAAGGCTGTGGCGCAATCGCAGTGGGAACCTCGGTAGGCCTTGTGATGAGATTGCACACACTCATCCGGGCACTGGAAATGGTATGTGAGCCGGGACGGCGGCGTGCTTCCTCTCTGCGCACGCCAGCTGTCGCGCCCGCGGGTAACTTGGCATTGGCATGTGCTCCGCAAGTGTTGTCCGCACCGTGACATTTCAGGAGAGAAAAGCCAGTGAGCGATCGCATTCCGGACGCCGGCCTCGAGGCCCAGGGTATCGAGACCCGGGCGACCTTGCACTGGAACTTGGTTACGGCACGCCTCATCGAGGCAGCGGTCGCGCGCGGCGAGGGCAAGCTCTCGGCCGACGGCCCGCTAGTCGTCGAAACCGGCCTGCATACGGGCCGTTCAGCGCAGGACAAGTTCATCGTTCGCGACGCCGAGACCGAGAGCACGGTCTGGTGGGGCAAGAGCAACAAGGCGATGACGCCTGAGCATCTCGCCGCGCTCAAGGCGGATTTCCTCGCCGAGCTGGACCGGCAAATACGGCATTGGCCGCCGGATGCCGATCAAGGCGACCCGCGCGCTGCTCAACGCCGCGCTCGACGGCAGCCTGAACAATGCCGAGTTCCGCACTGACCCCAATTTCGGCTTCAAGGTGCCGGTGAGCGTGCCGGGGGTCGATTCAGCGATCCCTCGATCCGCGCGAGACCTGGGCGAACAAGGCCGAATATGACGCGACCGCGGCGAAGCTGGTCGACCTGTTCGTCGATAATTTCGCCCAATTCGCGGGCGATGTCGACGAGGGCGTCCTCCAGGCTGCACCACGAAACACAATGCGCCGGCCAAAGCTCGCGCTTTCGATGCCACCATCGCCGCTTTGAAAGTATAGAATCATTCCGCTCAGCGAGTTGTTTGGGGCGCGCAGCCCTTCCGGCGCTCTATACGAGAGAGGCCTTATTGCGTTGCAACAAAACCGTTGCCTGAAGTCGGGGCGCTCACGTAGGGGAAGGGCGCTCGTCATCTCACTTGCCTGACAGCTGGCGAGGGAGCAGTCGCAATTTTTCTGCTGGAGATTCGTGAAATGTCGATCAAGCCGTTGCGCAAGGCCGTATTTCCCGTCGGAGGCCTGGGGACCCGCTTCCTCCCCGCAACCAAGGCACTGCCCAAGGAGATGCTGCCCGTCGTCGATCGACCGCTCATCCAATATGCCGTCGACGAGGCAATCGAGGCGGGGATCGAGCAAATGATCTTCGTGACGGGCCGCGGCAAGTCGGCGATCGAGGACCATTTCGATATCGCCTATGAACTCGAGACGACGATGGCGCATCGTGGCAAGTCGATGGAACTCCTGCATCAGACTCGGCTTCAGCCAGGCGCGGTCGCCTATGTGCGACAGCAGGAGCCGATGGGGCTGGGGCATGCGGTATGGTGCGCGCGCGACATCGTCGGCGACGAGCCCTTTGCGGTGCTGCTCGCCGACGATTTCATGGTCGGCAAGCCGGGCTGCCTAAAGCAGATGGTCGATGCCTATCACAAGGTCGGAGGCAACATGATCTGCGCGCAGGAAGTGCCCGAGGACCAGACGCATTTATACGGTGTGATCACCCCCGGCACGCGCGATGGCGTGTTGACCGAGGTGAGGGGGCTTGTCGAGAAGCCGAAGCACGGGACTGCCCCCTCTAATCTCTCGGTGATCGGTCGCTATATTCTGCAACCCGAGGTGATGCGGGTGCTGGAAACGCAGGAAAAAGGCGCTGGTGGCGAGATCCAGCTGACCGATGCGATGGCGCGGATGATTGGCGACCAGCCCTTTCATGGCCTCACCTTCGAGGGGCAACGTTATGATTGCGGCGACAAGGCGGGGTACATTCAGGCGAATCTTGCGCTTGCGATCGGGCGTGCGGATATCGGCCCGGCGGTGCGGGCCTTTGCGGTTAATCTGCTGAAGTAGTGTTTCCTTGATCGTCAAGTCTCTGAACGATTATCTCGTCGCCAAGATCATGCTTGGGACTGTCAGGATTTCCGTGTGTGGGCGGGCATAATGGGTAAAAGGGAGACCCAGTATGTCCCGACGCAAAGAGCCTGCGATACCGGATGATATTCTCGACCAGTTGCTGGCGGGAGGCGCGGCCAGCGAAGCGTTTGAGCAGAGTGGTCTGCTCAATTCGCTGAAGAAGGCGCTGACCGAACGCGCCCTGAACTCTGAGATGGATCACCATCTGGCCGGCGATGATGGCGCCGGCAACACGCGCAACGGGTACGGCCGGAATACCGTGATGACCGAGACGGTAAGCTGGCGATCGACGTGCCGCGCGACCGCGCGACCGTCAGTCGAGCTTCGATCCGCAGCTGATCGCCAAGTATCAGCGGCGCTTCCCGGGGTTCGATGACAAGATCGTGTCGATGTACGCGCGCGGCATGAGTACCCGCGAGATCACTGGGGCATCTGCGCGATCTGTACTGGATCGACGTCTCGCCCCACCTAATCAGCACGGTGACAGACGCAGTGTTCGATGAGATCACCAACTGGCAACAGCGGCCGCTCGTCGGAGGCCGTCCATCCCAACAAATCGATCGGGGCAAGAAAGCGCCGATTGTCCAGAGCGGGATGTTGCTACCGCGCGTGAATATATTTGGTTGTGCTGCTATCGATTTTCCCGGTGTCGCCGGAGTATACGACGTCGCCTCGGGTCGAAGGCGCTGATCGGGTTACCCGATTGCCCGTGAACACATTACTCTCCATGGCGCTGCGGTTCAATCTGAGGTGCTGGTAGAATAGTAATCCATCTATTTTGCGCAGGTCGATCTCATTCGCCTTTATGACGTTGTCGGCACCGCCATTAACATGGAACGCGTACGAGCCTGGCCCCGAAATCCTGTTGGCCTGGACGACGACGCCGGAGAGGCCATCGTCCAGATAGATCGCCTTGTTCAAGCCGTCATGGCCGCCAAAGTCACGAATGATATTGCCCGTTATCTTCATGCCTAAACTATTAGGGGAGCGACCGCTCGCGTGAATTGCCCCGCAGTCTTTCACCTTTCGACAGGTGTGCAAAACCGTGTTACGCTCGATACTGATATTTTCCAGTACGCCAGTCGCGGAGGAATCGAACAATATTCCATCATAATCGGCACCATCGATAATATTGCCTTTGACCATCACATTTCGAACGAATGTAAGGCCATGGATCGCCGCCTGACTCCAATTAGTGCTCGTGATGTTGCTGAGGCGGTTCCGGGATATTGATATGTTCGAACCGCCTTGGATGAGAATGCCGTTAACGGAAAAATTCCGGATCGTCAGACCTTCGACCGAAATATCCTTGCCGCCTAGGTACAAGGCTTGAGCGACCGTGCCGGCGCCGTCGAGAATGACCGTACCTGATTCAAAGGCTCGGATCAGGACCTGCCCGTTCCGGGAAACGATCTTGATCGGCGCTTTCAGCTTGTAGAGGCCCGGCAACAGATTGAGCGTGACCGCCTGATTGCGTGCTCCGATCATGCCGCTGGCTTTCTCAAATGAGATCGGGTCCGCCTGCGTGCCGCTTGCATTGGCCATGCCGTCCGGGGCGACAAAGATTGTCACCGGATCCAACGCCTCGTTAGCACTGAGAGCGTTCCCGGAGCTGACGCTCAGAGCGGACACGAGACCAATGCAAGATAGAGGGCGCGAAAACCGAATGAATTTCATGTCGATGGATCCAGCTGCGAGTGAAAAGTCGCTCTTAACAGATCACATAGTGTCAACCGGCGCAGGATATTGACCCCGCTCGGGGCTGATTGGCTTCCAAAATTGCCCCTGAACGGCTACGGCTCACGCTTCGTCGCTTTACGGCGGGGACGCTTTGGAGATAGTGGTCGCGGACACGGTGTGCAGATCCAGCGCGAGTTTTTCGTCAAGGGCAAGTCGATCAGGGAGATTGTGCGGGATCTGGACGTGTCGCGAACGCGCTCAGGAACGTGCTGCGCTCGGGCGAGACGGCGTTTGTGCGGCGCGACCATCAGATACCCTGTTGCGGTACTTGTCATCAACTCCATATAGAATAGATCTTCCGGTTGCGCCATATAAAGCCGCTGCGCCAAAGGCAGTTAATCTTACTGCGTCATAAATGATGATTGGGGCTGGGCCCTGGCACAGCAAGGACATCGCATCAATC
>NZ_BAAAEH010000032.1:0-123981 GCF_039522915.1 Sphingomonas oligophenolica | reverse complement strand
CTACCTCCATCTCCCCAACTCGCCCTCAATCTAGGCACAGCAGGAAAAATCCCGGACAGCAGTGGGACTTGTTCCGGGGTCCACGGTGCCGCAGGAGCGGATGGCGCATATGCGCGGAACCGTGGATGCCGGAACACGTCCGGCATGACGAAAGGGGCTTGATGACCGACCATCTCCACCTCCGCCCGATCCAGTTCGTCGATACGCCGGTCGGTCGCGACGGCGAGGTCGCGCGGCTGGCCGGCGGGATGACATGGTTCTCAGCCTATGAGGTGATCGAGAACGGCAGGAAACGCACGGTGCCGATCGCCGATTTCGACGCGACGTTCGCGCGGGACGACCGCGCGGCGAAACTTCACGGGGCCATTACTGCCGCGCGCCCCGCCCTCACCCTCGGCGACCGCGTGCTGCGCTTCGATCAGCCCTTGGTCGCGGGCATCCTCAACGTGACACCCGACAGCTTCTCCGACGGCGGCAAGCTCCAGGACGATCCCATTGCCGCCGCCGGGGCCGGATTCGACATGACGGTGAAGGGCGCCGCCCTGATCGATGTCGGCGGCGAATCGACCCGGCCCAAGGCGCCGCTCGTCTGGGAGGGCGACGAGATCAAGCGGGTCGTGCCGGTGATCGAGCAGCTGGCGAAGAGCGGGACCCTGGTCTCGGTCGACACCCGCAAGGCAGCAGTGATGGAGGCGGCGCTCGCGGCCGGGGCCGCGATCGTCAACGACGTATCGGCCCTGCTCTGGGACGACCGGTCGGCCGAGATCGTCGCGGGCGCGGGATGCCCGGTGGTGCTGATGCATTCGCCCGACCCGAAAAAGGGACCGCATGGCGGGGAGGGCTATCGCGACGTGCTGACCGAGGTGTTCGACTGGCTCGAGACGCGGATCGAGGCAGCCGTCGCGGCGGGGATCGATCGGGGGAAGATCATCGTCGATCCAGGGATCGGCTTCGGCAAGTCGCTCCAGGACAATCTTGCCCTGCTCAACGGCCTTGCGCTGTTCCACGGGCTCGGCTGCCCGATCCTGCTCGGGGTCAGCCGCAAGCGGATGATCGGCGCGCTGTCGAACGAAGCCCCGGTCGATCAGCGCCTCGGCGGCTCGATCGCGCTTGCGATGAAGGGCATCGAAGCGGGCGTGCAGCTGCTTCGAGTCCATGACGTGGCCGAGACGGTGCAGGCGCTGAAAGTCTGGCGCGGCCTGCGCGACGCGGCCCTGACCTCCGGGAGCCGTTGAGGACGGGCGCTCAAACCGCCAGCGGCACCGGCGAAAGGGCCAGCACGAAGGCAGCCGTCGCCAGCAGGCCGAACGCGGTCCGCCCGGCATGGAGGCGGGCCCAGCGCCTGACCAGCGGGCGGATCGTCGCGGGATCATCCTCGGGCCCGATCCGCCCGAGCTGGCTGTTGACCGGCATGATGACGACGAAGGTCCAGGGCAGATTGGCCATCATCAGCACCGCGCCGGCCAGGAAGAACCAGCCGCCATGTTCCCACCACATCCCCGCCCCCAGCACCGCGCCGAGGATCGCGAGCGGCGCCTGCATCAACGTGCCGCGCCTGTAGGCGGAGCGCCACTCAGTGAGCAGTGCCCGGTCGTCGAGCTTCAGCCGCGCCGGCTGCTCGGCAAAACTGATATAGAGCGCGGCGCCCGAGAAGAGAGCGGCGGCGACGAGCGCATAAAGTCCGATCATGGTCGCCGCCTCCTCATCAGACCGGCCTGGGGACGTCTACCATGACTGCGGGGTCATAGGCACGCCTGTATCCCCAATCGGTCCTGACCGTGGCGCCGCCCTTCGCGACCGATTCGAGGATCGCGTGCATCAGCCGCATGTCCTGCAACCCTTCCTCGCCGGGCGAGACGAGCGGCGCCTTGCCGCGCACCACATCGGCCATCCAGTCCATCTCGCGGGCGAACTGGTCGATCTCGTGGATCTTCGGCTCGCGATCGCCCTTCGCGCCATCGATGGTGAGATGGTTGCCACCGTAGAAAGCGCCGGGCTCGGCGGTCATCTTGCCGTGCTCGCAAAACACCTGATAGGCCATCGTCCCCTGATAGGAGAAGGAAGTCGAGCCGTTGGCGATCGCCCCCGAGGGGAAGCGGAACTGCCAGGCGATGACGTCCTCGGTCGTCCTGAAGCGGGGATCGCTGCGGTCGGTCTGCGCCCAGGCGCGGACCTCGACCGGCTCCTCGGCCAGGATGTAGCGCGAGGCGTTGACGCCGTAGATGCCCATATCGGCAAGCGCGCCCCCGCCCGACATCTTCTGGTCGAGCCGCCACGCATCGGACGGATCACTGAGATCGGACTGGCGGCCCATATTGGTGACGACGAGCCGCGGCTTGCCGAGCGCGCCGGAGCGCATCCGCCGCATCACCTCGAGGTTGAGCGGCTCATAATGGCAGCGATAGGCGATCATCAGCTTGCGGTCCGCGGCTTTGGCAGCGGCGATCATCGCTTCGCAATCGGCGATGCTTGTCGCCATCGGCTTTTCGCACAGCACATGCTTGCCGGCCTTCAAGGCGCGGATCGTGTATTCGGCGTGCATCGAATTGGGCAGCACGATGTAGACGACCTGAATCCGCGGGTCATGCGCGATGCGATCATAATCGTCATAGGTATAGATCGCGTCGGCGGGCAGCCCCTGCTCGGCGGCGATGCGGCGGGCCTTGTCGGGATGGCCGCTGACCAGGGCGGCCAGCTTCGCGCCGCGCGCGCCCTTCAGGCCCGGGATGATCTGCCCCTGGGAGAGCTTGCCAAGGCCGACGACCGCGAAGCCGATCTTCTCGCTGTCGGGAAGCGGCGGCAGCTGGGGTTCGGGAAACGGCGCCGGCTCGGCGAGAGCGGTGCCGGCAAGGGCGGCTGACGCGCCGGCAAGGCCGAGCTCGATCAGGGTGCGGCGCGAAATGCTGTTCGGCATGCTGGTCTCCTCCGGCTTCAGGCGATCGGGTGTCGCTGGCCGCAGGAATCCTATAGCATATCGGAAGTGGCGCTGACGAGATGGTACCGGTAACGAACGCCCCTTCAGGCAGCGGCGTTGTCGATCCCGAGTTCGCCGAGCTTGCGATAGAGAGTCGAGCGCCCGATCCCGAGCCGGCGCGCGACCTCGGTCATGCGGCCGCGATAATGGCCGATGGCGAGGCGGATGACATCGGCCTCGATCTCCTCGAGCGCGCGCAGATTGCCATCGGCATGGAACAGGGTGACGCCGCCGCTGGTCGCCATCGGCGATGGGCCCGGCACGCTGTGGCGCTGCGCCCCAAGGGCTGCGATCTGCGGGAAATCGAGCCGGGTCAGGGCATCGCCATCGCACAGCACGGCGGCGCGGAAGAGGGCGTTCTGGAGCTGGCGGACATTGCCCGGCCAGTCATATTGGCCGAGCAGCGCCAGCGCATCGTCAGTGATGCCGAGCTCGCGGAGGCCGGGCTGCTCGGCGATCCGCGCGAGCAGGTGGCGGGCAAGCGCCGGAATATCGCCGGTGCGCTCTCTCAAGGGCGGGATCGTCACCTGGACGACGTTGAGGCGGTAATAGAGATCCTCGCGGAACCGGTCCGCCTCGACCTCCTCGATCAGGCGCTTGTTGGTGGCGGCGATGACCCGGACATCGACTTCGCGGGTGTGCCGCGCCCCGATCGGCTGGATCTCGCCCGACTGGAGCACGCGGAGCAATTTGACCTGGGCGTCGAGCGGCATCTCGCCGATCTCGTCGAGAAAGAGCGTGCCGCCATCGGCCTCCTGGAAGCGGCCGATCTTGCGCTCGAACGCGCCGGTGAAGGCGCCCTTCTCATGGCCGAACAGCTCCGATTCGACGAGATTGGCGGGAATCGCGCCGCAATTGACCGCGATCATGGGCTTCTTGCCGCGTGGGCTCGCGGCATGGATCGCCTCGGCGACCACTTCCTTGCCGACGCCGCTTTCGCCCTCGAGCAGGACGGGCACACGGGCGCGTGCCGCCTTGGCGGCAATCGCCAGCGCGGCGCGGAAATCCGGGGCCGAACCGACGATTTCGTCGAAGGCGAGCAGCGCCGGAATCTTCTCGGTGAGCGGGCGGAGTTCGCCCGCCGCCTTGCCGGCGACCGCGGCTTCGAGCGCGCTGAGCAGGCGTTCCGGCGCGAGCGGCTTGACGAGGAAATCCGTCGCGCCGGCGCGCATCGCCGCAACGGCATGCGCCACGGAGCCATTGGCGGTGAGCATGAGCAGCGGGAGCGCCGGGCGGCGCTGGCGAATCTCGGTGATCAGCGCGGTGGCATCGGCCTCGGGCGCCCAGTGATCGAGCAGGATCGCGTCCAGCTGCATCCCGTCCTGCGTGCCGAGCATGGCGATCGCCATCTCGCCGTCATTGGCGAACACCGCACGCCACCCGCGCCGCGCCGCGAGCGCCGCGACAAGGCGGCGCTGGGCCGGCTCGTCGTCGATCAGCATCAACAGCCTTTGTCCGTTGCGCGTCATCCACTCGTTCCCATTGCACTGTTGAACAGTAACCATAAGGCAAGTGGGTAAAGGCGGCCTTAAGCGCCCCAAGGCGGGACTTGAGGGACAGGCTCGCGCCCGCTAAGCAGCACGCAACGAGTGATCAGGCAGGGGTTATCATCATGGCCGCAGACGGCGACATCAAGGTGCACGAAGCGACCTATCACAAGGTGATCGCGATGCTGAAATGGGGCGCTGTCGGCTGCTTCGTGATCGCCTTCACGGTGATCTGGCTGATCTCGGGCAAGTAGCGCCGGGTGAAAATCGCAGTCCTCAGGGAGCAGGCCGAGGGCGAGCGCCGCGTCGCCGCGACCCCCGAAACGGTCAAGAAATTCATCGCGCTAGGCGCCGAGATGGCAATCGAGGCGGGTGCCGGGGAATCGGCATCCTATGCTGACGCCGATTATGCCGCGGCCGGTGCCGTGGTCGGCACGCGCGCCGCGACATTGCAGGACGCCGGCATCATCCTCGGCGTTCAGGGCCCCGATCCGGCGAGCCTGAGCGGCGCCGCGCCGGGCGCGATGCTGGCGGCGAGCCTCAATCCGTTCGGCGAGCGCGCCCGGGTCGACGGCTATGCCGCCGCCGGGATCGAGGCGCTGGCGATGGAATTCATGCCGCGAATCACGCGCGCCCAGTCGATGGACATCCTCTCCTCGCAATCGAACCTTGCCGGCTACAAGGCAGTGCTCGACGCGGCGGCGGAATATGACCGCGCCTTTCCGATGATGATGACGGCGGCCGGCACGGTCTCCGCCGCGCGCGTGTTCGTGATGGGCGTCGGCGTCGCCGGGCTGCAGGCGATTGCGACCGCGCGCCGCCTCGGCGCGCAGGTGTCGGCCACCGACGTGCGATCAGCGACCAAGGAGCAGATCCAGTCGCTCGGCGCCAAGCCGATCTTCGTCGAGAATGTCGCCGGCATCGAGGGCGAGGGATCGGGCGGCTATGCCGGCGAGATGAGCCCCGAATATCAGGCGGCGCAGGCCGAGCTGGTCTCGGGCCATATCGCCAAGCAGGACATCGTCATCACCACCGCGCTGATCCCGGGGCGCCCGGCGCCGCGCCTGATCTCGGCGGCGCAGGTCGCGAGCATGCGCCCGGGCAGCGTGATCGTCGATCTCGCGGTCGAGCAGGGCGGCAATGTCGAGGGTGCGGTCGCGGGCGAGGTCGTCACGGTTTCGGGCGTGAAGATCGTGGGGCACCGCAACGTGCCGTCGCGGCTTGCGGCCGATACATCGGCCCTGTTCTCGCGCAACCTGTTCAACTTCCTCAGCGCCTTCTGGGACAAGGAAGCGGGCAAGCCGGTGCTCGACGAGGAGATCGGCGACGCGATCCGGCTGACCAGGGGCGGGGCGGTCGTCAATGCGAGGCTGTTGTCCTGATGCGGCGCGCGACTTTCGGCGCCACGATGATGTCATTGTTCGCCATGGCGGCGCCGTCCTGGGCTGAAACGGTCCCCTTGTCGGCAAAATGGACCATCGATACGTCGAAAATACCGGCCCATGTCGAGCTGCGAAAGGGCAAGGTCCTTTTCTCGGCCAAACTGCTGCCGTCGAAACTCGTCAGGATCGAAGGCGCGGCGGTCGCAGCAGGCACCGGAGAATTACGGGCAGCTGCGGGCGGCCAGTTCATGGTCTTTGCCGACAATGGAGGTTCGGAGGTCTATTGCTCCACCAAGACGGTAGACCTGATGCATAAGGGGGGCTTCCTCTATATGCGGTATGACGACACCTATATGTGTCTACTGGATCGGGATCGTGACGGGAAATTCGAGCTCAGCTATGAAATTCGATCTGGTCTCGCGGCGTTGCCCTTTCTGACGCATGGCAAGACTGACGACATGGTGCCGATCACGCCGGTGAGCTACACCACCATTGATCCTGCCCAGCTCGATATTCCGCTGATGCTGACCTTGCGGTGGAATATCGGAAATGGCTTCGATGATCGGTTGGGTTTCAACGTCAGCGTCGGTGCCGACGCCAATGCCGGCTACCTTCCCAGAGAAGCTGCGCTCACCCTCAGTAGCTGGTATGGCCTTAACAAGGGAGAGGTTCCGGGGACCTTCGGTTTCGCCAATCTGCGCATTCATGCCGCCTCGACCGCCGCCAAGACCGCGACCTTCGACATAGAAAAACTGTCCGACCACGGAACGATGATCACCGACGCCGCTCATGTCGGCTTCGGCCTCAACTAGGAAGCAAGCATGGACTTCATCTCGATCCTGTCGATCTTCGTGATGGCCTGCTTCGTCGGCTATTATGTCGTCTGGTCGGTCACGCCGGCGCTGCATACGCCGTTGATGGCGGTGACCAATGCGATCTCCTCAGTGATCATCGTCGGGGCGCTGATTGCGAGTTCGGCGGCGGCGGGCGGCTCGGCTTCGTCGAAATGGCTGGGCCTGCTGGCGGTGGTGCTGGCAAGCGTCAACATCTTCGGCGGCTTTGCGGTCACCGCGCGGATGCTGGCGATGTACAAGAAGAAAGAACGGCCCGCGGCCAAATAGAAGTTCGTCACCCCGGGCTCGTCCCGGGGTCCATCGTGCCGCGAGCGCAATGGGATGAGTGGACCCCGGAACAAGTCCGGGGTGACGCCAAAGGGGTTTGGAATGGAACACACGGTACCGGTCAATCCCTGGGTGGCGCTGGCCTATCTGATCTCTGGCGCCTGCTTCATCCTGGCGCTGCGCGGCCTTTCGTCGCCGGCGAGCTCGCAGCGCGGCAATCGCTTCGGCATGATCGGCATGGCGCTCGCGGTCGGCACGACCCTGTTCGTCCACGAGATCGCCAGCCTGCCAGAGATCCTGGTCGCGATGGCGATCGGCGCGGCCATCGGCATCGTCACCGCGCGGAAAATCGCGATGACCGATATGCCGCAGCTCGTCGCCGCCTTTCACTCGCTGGTCGGCATGGCGGCGGTGCTGGTCGCCTGTGCCGCCTATCTCAACCCCGAAGCGTTCGGCATCGCCGGCCCGGACGGTGCGATCTTCACTGTCAGCCGCATCGAGATGGGCCTCGGCGTCGCGATCGGCGCCATCACCTTCTCGGGCTCGGTGATCGCCTTCCTCAAGCTCAACGGCAATATGGGCGGCAAGCCGATCATGCTGCCCGGCCGCCATGTCATCAATCTCGGCGTACTCGCCGGCATCCTCGGCCTGATCGCCTATTTCACCCAGGACCAGAGCCCCTGGATCTTCTGGACCGTCACCGGCCTGAGCTTTGCAATCGGCTTCCTGCTGATCATCCCGATCGGCGGGGCCGACATGCCGGTCGTCGTCTCGATGCTCAACAGCTATTCGGGCTGGGCGGCGGCGGCGATGGGCTTCACGCTGCACAACACCGCGATGATCATCACCGGCGCCCTGGTCGGCTCGTCGGGCGCGATCCTCTCCTACATCATGTGCCGGGCGATGAACCGCAGCTTCATCAGCGTGATCGCGGGCGGCTTCGGCGGCGACAGCGGCGCAGGGGCCGCCGCGGCGGCGACCGACCGGCCGTGGAAGCGCGGCTCGGCCGAGGACGCCGCCTTCCTCATGCAGCAGGCCGAGCAGGTCATCATCGTCCCCGGCTATGGCATGGCGGTTGCCCAGGCGCAGCATGTGCTGCGCGAGATGGCCGACAAGCTGAAGGAACATGGCGTCCGCGTGAAATATGCGATCCATCCGGTCGCGGGGCGCATGCCGGGCCATATGAACGTGCTGCTCGCCGAGGCGAACGTACCTTATGACGAGGTGTTCGAGCTCGAGGACATCAACAGCGAGTTCGCCCAGACCGATGTCGCCTTCGTGATCGGCGCCAATGACGTGACCAATCCGGCGGCGAAGACCGACAAGACGTCGCCGATCTACGGCATGCCGGTGCTCGACGTCGAAAAAGCCAAAACGGTGCTGTTCGTGAAGCGCTCCATGGGCGGCGTGGGCTATGCCGGGGTCGACAATGACGTATTCTACATGGACAATACGATGATGCTGCTCGCCGACGCGAAGAAGATGGTCGAGGAGATCGTGAAGTCACTCGGATAGTCCGGGGACGATCGCCTCACCCTTCAGCCAGATTCGGGAGTCGGCCGGAACGGGGGATGAATCATGGTGACGGTTGGCGGTATCATCGGCGGCGGGCTGCGGCTCGTGAAGGACCGGCCGATTTCGACACTGGTCTGGGGCATTATCTACATGGCGGTGACGGCGGCGGGTATCGTCGCGTTGCTGGTGCCCTTCCTGCAGATGGCAGCGGCGAACGCGCAGCATGGGACACCGCCCGATCCGGCCGCGTTGCTCCGGGTGATGGGGCTCATGTACCTCTTCTATTTCGGCATCTTCATCGTTTTGACGATCCTGTTGGCGGCCGGCGTGCGCGCCGTGCTCAGGCCCGATGAGCCGGGCTTTGCCTATATCCGCCTCGGCATGGATGAAGTGCGGCTGGTCGCGCTGATGCTGATGATGGTGATCGGCGGGTTCGTGCTGATGATGGTGCTCATCATGCTTTTCTCGATCGTCATGATCGCGATGGGCGCCGGCGCGGGCGGCATGATGAACGGCGGCGCCGCACCGGGCCAGCCGGGCGCCGGATTCGTCGTGATGATCCTCCTGATCTATGCGATCCCGATCTTCCTGTCCGTCCGGCTGTCGCCCGCGCTCGCGCTGACGATGATTCGGCAGAAGATCGTCATCGGCGAGGCATGGCGGCTGACGAGCGGCCATTTCTGGAAGATATTCGCCGGCTATCTGGTGCTGGGGCTGATTCTCTTCGTCGCCTATATCGCCATTCTGTTCGCTGTCTTCCTTCCCCTCGCCTCGGTCACGGGCAATGCGGAGCCTGGGGCGATGGCGGCGCTGATGCAGGGCCATGTCGGGGCGCTCGGCCCGATCCTGGCCGGCGGTTGCGTCGTGCTCGCGATCCTGTCGGGGATCGGGATTGCCTTCTGGTCGGGCGGCATTGCGGCGGCGACCAACGCGCTGCTCGCCGATCCCGATATGGATTATGCCGAGACATTCGCCTGACGGTCCGGGCGCGGACGCAAGCGTTGCATCCAATTTGGTGAAGATCGTTACAGTGTGGGCAGCCTGACGAGCGCCATAACGGGCAGCTAGGTCCGATCTGGAGGCATATCGACTAACCCATTTCGGAGGAATCCGTATTTTTGCGACCATAGCCGGGCCGCGGGGGCAACCGGGATGGGTGCTGGGAAGCAATGAGGCGTTCAGCGACGGGGTCGGGCTACAGCATGGGCGCCCCCGCGCTGATCATCGCCGACGATGGCCCCGAAGGCCGCGCGGCGGCCGAGGCGATCCTGATGGCCGGCGGACGCGCCCTTGGCCGGATCGGCTGGCAGGGCGCCGCGGGACAGCTCGATCGGCAGGGCGCGCTCGGTCTCGTCATGGTCGAGGCGCAGCGGATCGACGATGCGCTGATCAAGGCAGTCCTGCCGCGCATCGCCGCACTGGCCCGCGACACCGACGCACCGATCGTGATCGCGCTGGCCGACCATCAGATCGATCTGGTCTCGGCCGGGCTGGGCGGCACCGACGCCCGGATGCTGTACGCGCCCGGTATCGTCGAGCGGGCGGCGGCGGCGGCGGCGGCGCTTGGCGCCCGCGCGCGCGACCAGCTCAACGATGCAGGCCGTGATGCCGAGGCCGCACGGTTGCGGCACTTGAATCAGGAAGTCGCACGCATCGCCGAGACGCTCGCCCGGCTGACCCGGAATACCGGCGAACGGTCAGCGAGACGGGACGACCGCCCCGCCGAGCGGCACACCGGCCTTGCGCCGCTTCAGACCGGCAACGGCCAGTCGGTTACCGCGCGCGAGGTCCGCGACGCGATTCGCGCACGGCGGCTGCGCGACCAGTATTTCGGCCGCGGGCTGTTCGAGGATCCGGCATGGGACATGCTGCTCGATCTGTTCGCGGCCGACCTGGAACGGACTCAGGTTTCCGTCTCCAGCCTGTGCATCGCGGCGGCGGTCGCGCCAACCACGGCGCTGCGCTGGATCGCGAAGATGAGCGAGGCCGGCCTGTTCGAGCGCCACGCCGATCCGTTCGACAAGCGCCGGGCGTTCATGGCGCTCTCGGACAAGGCCCGCGCGGGCATGCACGGCTATTTCGCTACGATCAAACAGGCGGAGCTGCCCGGCGCTTGAGGCTTGCCGATCGCGCGCGATGCTGGCAACGGAGCCACACCTCGAGGATGCGATGCTACGAATCGCCGGGGGCGATTAGCTCAGTTGGTAGAGCGTCTCGTTTACACCGAGAATGTCGGCGGTTCGAGCCCGTCATCGCCCACCATTCCTTAGTTTCAAGGCATGTCACCAAGTGTCGCTCTATTGCGAAACTCCTGAGAATCTGAGAGTTTATGGTCTCATCGCTTCCTGAGCGGTGCAACCAAAGCGCATGCGCGCTGGGGGCACTTCGGGGGCACGGACCGAGGATGGAGGGGGCATCGTGGCACTCACCGATCTGCAGGCGCGAAAGGCAGCGCCGCGAGACAAGGACTATAAGCTGGCCGACTCAGGGGGGCTCTACCTGTTCGTCACCCAGAAAGGGTTCAAGTCGTGGCGCTTGAAGTATCGGTTCGCGGGAAAAGAAAAGCGTCTCGTTTTCGGGCCTTATCCGGAGGTGTCGCTCGCGAAGGCGCGTGAGGAGCGCGATCGGGCGCGCGCGGCCCTGCGCGAACATAGAGATCCCATGGTCGAGGAACGCAAACGGAAGCTCACGGCGCACGCAGCCGCTGGCGCAACGTTCGAGCGCGTGGCCACGCAGTGGCACGACGCCCAGCGAGCTCGCTGGTCACCGGTTCAGGCGAAGAAAGTCATCCAAGCATTCAAGCGCGACGTTTTTCCGGCCTTCGGCACGATGCCTCTCATCGACATTGACGGACCTATCATCCTCGCGATGCTGCGCGAAGTGGAAGAGCGTGGAGCAATCGACTCAGCCAAGCGGATACGGCAGCATGTCTCGGCGGTCTTCAGCTACGGGATGGCCGAAAGCCTTGTCGCCACCGATCCCGCAGCGACTATCGGCCGGGCACTCAAGCCGATCGGGAAAAAGGGGAAGCAACCTGCGTTGCGGTCGATCGAAGACGCTCGGCAGTTGTTGTTCGACATGGAGCGATCGACGTCGAGCCCGCTGACCAAACTCGCTTCGCGACTACTCGCGCTTACCGCCGTCCGGCCCGGCGTCGTCCGAACCGCGCAATGGGTGGAATTCGAGGGTATCGACTGGACCGATGATGCGTCGCCGAGCCCCGAGGCCGTGTGGCGAATACCACCAGACAAGATGAAGCTGGAGCTGAGCGATAAGAGCGAAGAGGGTTTCGAGCATGTGGTTCCGCTGGCGTCCCAAGCGATCGAAGTCCTGAGATCCTTGCAGCGGTTGACCGGTACGATCGCCCTTCTGTTTCCCAGCATTCGATCCACCCGCATCCCGATGTCGGAGAACGCAATCGGCTATATGTACTTCCGAAATGGATATAGCGGCCGGCATGTCCCGCACGGATGGCGAGCCACTTTCTCGACAATCATGAACGAGCGGGCGGTCGCGTTGAATCGACCAGATGATCGAGCGATCATCGACGCAATGCTGGCGCATAAGCCGAAGGGCGTTTCGGCGTCGGAGATGGCGTACAACCGCGCATTGCACATGGCGCGGAGGCGCCAATTGGCGACTGAATGGGGAGACTTATTGGTGCAGGGACTTCAACCGGCGTCCCAACTCCTCGGCGGACAGTGCAGGTAGGTCTTATGGTCGGCGAGAAGGTCGCGTTCGATCTGAAACTGGGCGCTGCCGGGCCGCACCAGGCGTACCACGGGCGTCACTCCCCGCGCCGCGCGTTCGTACTCTGGGCGCATATCGGCATTGGACTCACTCGCTTCGTAGCGCGTCAATCGGGGAGAGACGCGACGCCCGGATCGCAGGATAGCTGCCGAAAGCCAGCCCGATAAATGCCGAGAATAAGATGGCGCCGATTGCCGTTCCGGCGCCAATCGGCGCGGGAAAATCAGCGAGATTCTCAAAAACCTGGGCAAGTATCGCTGCTATTGCCAGTCCGATTGAGCCGCCGATTACGCAAAGGACAGCCGCCTCGACAAGAAACTGGTTTCGAATGTCGCTCCGTTTTGCGCCGAGCGCCATGCGCAGACCGATTTCGCGGGTACGTTCGGTGACGCTCACCAGCATGATATTCATTATCCCGATGCCGCCGACGAGCAGGCTGATTGATGCGATTGCCACCAGCACGCCCTGAAAAATCGCGGTTACGACGCCAGTTTGCTTCATGAACTCCTCGGTAGTGTTCACGGTGAAGGGGCTGATCTCACCCTTCGGCACGTTGTTTCGCGCCCGAAGCACACGGATGATGTTCTGTTTGGCGTTTGCAAGATCGACCCCGTTCTCGAAGCCGACGAACAAGATTGCAAGATCGTCCGGTCCCTGGCCCGTCGCCGTCGCAAACCGCTGGCGCGCCGTCGTGATCGGCACGAGCGCGATGTCGTCGTTATCGTTCCCGAACGAAGATCCCTTGGTCTCCAAAACACCGATGACTACGAACTGGACGCGAGAAATGCGCACCGTCTGTCCCAGCGGGTCGAAGCTGCCGAATAACTTTGCAGCGACGCTTGGGCCTAGCACGACAACGCGTGCGGCGGTGCGAACGTCGGCTTCGGCGATAAAGCGGCCGGTATCGATTTCGAAATTGGCGACCCGTCCATAATCGGGCGTAATGCCGACCGCCGTCGTGGTGGAGTTCCGTCCCTGGATAACCAGCTGGACAGTTGCTCGGAGTTGCGGCGCCATGCCGCTGACGCCGGGAACGAGCCGTTGGATCGAAGCCGCGTCGCGCTCGGTCAGGCGGCCGCGACCGCCCGGGGGCCGTCCACCCCTAACGTCGGGCTGGGGAAAGACGATCGCCATGTTCGATCCCAATTGGTTGATCGAATTCATCACGCTTGCCTTGGCGCCGTCACCGATCGCGACCGCGAGGGTGACCGCAAGCACGCCGATCAGAACGCCCAAGGTCGTCAGGATTGATCGCATGAGGTTGGTACGCAGTGCGACGAAAGCGATCGCGATATTGATGCCCCAGGCTGCAAAGACGCGCGCTACGTTCACGTCGCGCGCCTGCGATCCACGACGGCCTCGTCCTCGATCACCTTGCCATCACGAAACAAAATTCTGCGGCCGGCATATTGGGCGACGTCGGGTTCGTGCGTAACGACGATAACAGTAATACCCTCGTCATTGAGTCGCTGAAAAATACCCATGATGTCCTCGGACGTCTTGGTGTCGAGCGCGCCTGTTGGCTCGTCGGCGAGCAGCATCAAGGGTTTAGTCACCAGCGCACGCGCGATCGCCACACGTTGCTGCTGCCCGCCCGACAATTTCGCCGGTGTGTGCCTTAACCGGTCGCCCAGGCCCATGTCGCGCAGCGTCGCCTCGGCGCGGGCGCGCCGCTCGGCGCCCCGCAAGCCGGCGTAGATGAGCGGTACGGCGACGTTATCGATCGCCGATGTGCGCGCGAGCAGATTGAACTGCTGGAACACGAAGCCGATCTTGCGGTTGCGAATGTTGGCCAGATCGTCACTCGACAGCCCGGCAGTGTCGACGCCGTCGACCAGCAAACGCCCTGCGCTCGGCACGTCGAGAGCGCCGATCATGTTCATGAAAGTGGATTTTCCCGACCCCGACGCCCCCATGATGGCGACGAACTCGCCGCGGGCGATTCTCAGCGAAACTCCTGCCACGGCATGAACCGTTTCGCCCCCAAGGACGTAGTCCTTCACAAGGTCATGCGTCTCGAGGAGCGGCGGTTTAGCTTCCGCTGGCATTGTCACTCGCATCGTCGACGTCTTCAAATGCCTTTTTCTTGATGGTCGACCTGCTGCGGATGATCAGCTTGTCCCCCGGCGCGATGCCGTTGACAATCTCGACATAATCCTCGCCCTGGAGGCCGAGCGTGACGATGCGCCGTTGGGGGCGAAACTCGTCGGTAGTGGCGATGTAGACGACAGGCGTGGTGGTAGGCAGGTCTCTTTCGCCAGGTCGATCGGTTGCGCGCGGCCGGAAGCGGAGCGCGGTCGCCGGTACGCGAACGACATTCGGACGCTCACCCGTGATGATCTCGACGTTCGCGGTCATGCCGGGCAGCAGCTTCCCGTCCTTATTGTCCACGTCGAGGATGACGAGATAGCTAACGACATTCTGCAATTCAGTCGCCGATTTACGAATCTGGCGGACCGTCGCGGCAAAGGTCTCACCTGGGTAGGCGTCAACCGTGAAACGCACAGGCTGGCCCCCTCGCACCTGACCGATATCGGCTTCGTCGACTGATGCCTCGACTTGCATCCGCGTCGTGTCAGCCGCGATTTCGAAGAGATTGGGTGTCTGAAAGCTTGCCGCAACCGTGGTACCGGGTTCGACAAGCTTGTTAATGACCACCCCGCTTGCGGGCGCGACGATGGTGCTGCGCGACAGATCGAGCTCCGCCGACGAAAGCTCCGCCTGGGCCTGTGCGATCTGCGCGCGCGCGCTCGCCGCCTGTGCGGCGGCAGTGCGCGCGCCAGCGCGCGAAGCCGCCAATGCGTTGGCAGACGTGTCCAACCCAGCAGTCGATATGAAGCCGCTCTTCGCCAGTGAAGCGCGGCGGCGATAATCACGCTCTTGAGTGCCGGCGTCCGAATGGGCACGGCTGATCGAAGCCTCGGCTTGGGCTAATGACGCCTGCGCCAGCGCGACTTGAGCGCGCGATTGCTGCACGCGTGCACGAAGGCGCGTCGGATCGATCTCGGCGAGCACTTGCCCTTTTGTCACCGGAGAATTGAAGTCGACAAGGACGCGCGTGATCTGGCCCGAAACCTCCGCACCCACCTTTATCGTGTTCAGCGCGCGCAGCTTGCCTGAAGCGGTGACGCGGCGCACGACTTCACCCCTGTCTACGGCCTGCGTGACATATTCATAGGTCCTTGGCGTGGGGCGCACCGCCAACCAGAGCCCCAAGGCAAAGACGACGCCGATCGCGATCGACCACCTTGGATGGCGCCCAACCCAACCCCGTGTTCTCTGCAACATTACCGATCCCCGCTTTGCCCGTTGTCGTAACCAGTGCGGGCCTGGGTCGCCTGGCCCGATTCTAGCCAACCAATGCTTCACGACTGGCTACTCACCGCCTGTTTTCAAGGAACGCAGGCTCGACGTCAAACGACCAAATCTGCGAAGGATACCCGATAAATCCGCTCGTCGCGCAAAGGTGACTGGCAATGTGACCGTATTACCTTTCCGATACTAATGACATGGACGCACCTACTGGGCAGGATGCTCAGTCGGAGGGGTTCGAGGAGTTAGGGGAAGGGACTCCCCGTAAGATCCTGAGACATTGACCATAGGCGGCGTGCGGCTTCGAGATCTCTGGCATGCTTGTTTACCCCAACGGACTTGGGCTTTCCTTTGGTCCCGAACAGGCCCGACGGTCCGTATTGGAGGCCGCCTTCCGCTTCGTCGGAGGATGCTGCAAATACGACCGAACCTGCCGCTGCAGCGGGCGGGTGCCCAATCCACTTGTAAAGCTTTTGAATGGCTCCCCTGCGCCCCTCCGAGGGGATTGCGCCCCTGAGAATACCAGTGGGACTGAGGCCAGGATGGGCAGCGCAACTCAGTACCCTCCAGCCTTGCTCGAGACTCCGCCTCTGCAATTCAAGCGAGAAAGTCAGCAGCGCGAGCTTGGATCGCGAATACGCCTGAATGGGATTGTACCGCGTTTCCATCGTGAAATCCTCGAAGTCCAGAACGCCGGACTTGGACGACAAACTCGTGACCGAAACCACTCTCGGCGCGGAAGACCGTGTGAGCAACGGTAGCAACTGACCTGTCAGCGCGAAATGCCCGAGATAATTGGTGCCGATCTGCGACTCGAATCCGTCGCTGGTCGATTGACGCACCGGCCCTGCGGTCACTCCGGCATTGTTAACGAGGACGTCCAGCCGTTGCTCGCGCGCTTTCAGAAGGTTGGCCAGATTCGCGACGGACGCGAGGTTAGCCAAGTCAAGGGGCACAAAATGCACCCGACCGTCACCGGGTTCGGCAGCGATTCTGTCGCATGCAGCGGTGCCGCGCTCGTTGTCCCGGCCAGCGAGGAGGATTGCCCAGCCCTTCGAGTGGAGGGCACGTGCAACTTCGAAGCCGATACCGCCGGTGCCCGTGACAAGTGCTGTACGCCTCTGACCCGTTTCCATCCATCATTCGCCCCGTCCCACGCGCAATTATTGTAACGGCAGCTACTTCATCACGGGTCAACAGTAATTAATGAGCTTTCGAAGAGAAAAATCACCAATTCGGATACATTTTTTTGCAGTTCCATGTTCAGCGAGTACCAGTCAGTATTGAGCTAGCGGGTATCTAAGGACTATACCGCAGGGCAGAAACTGGGTACATCAAGGCGGTCCGGGTCGCTTCGGTCCGAGCATGAGGTGGCGATGACTGTTGAGCTAGCTGAGACCCCTTCCAGGGTGGGTCTTCGAGATTCGCAGCATGCATCGACGACCCCGGTATTGGGCAAATTGGCAAAGCTGGTTCTGTGGGCTGCGCTTCTTATCGCCCCACGCCTTCCCGTTCTCGCCGCATATACTGTCCCTATGAGCGCCCTCGCTGTTGGTGCGGGGCTAATCCCGCTTGCCATTCGGATAGCCCGGTCGCGCGGTCGGATGACCGAGCTGGAGTGGACGGGTGCGGTCGCGGGCGCTGTTGTCGTCACAGGTGCCATGTTGCCAAAGGCTGCCCGTCTATGGATCTTGGCACACCCCGCGATCTGGCTGCCGATGGCGTGTATCGTCGCGTGTCACCTTCTGGTCGGGGGCTTAGGCGCCGCCCGAGCTTATCAAGAAGCATCAGGGCCTAGCAAAGCCAGATTGGAGGCAGCCCTTTCCAAGATTATTCCGGCCAATTTAGCCAAGTTCGCGGCACACGATATCAACCTAATAGGGTACCTATTTGTTTGGCGTCGATCGGCAGATGTGCCGGCTGGGATGATTCCGTTCGATTACTATCGTCACGTTCGACCCATTCTTTTCGCGTTCCTCGCAATTGCTGCTATCGAAGCCTTTGCTGCGCACTTCTTGTTCATGCACGCTCGCCCGATCATTAAATGGATTGTGTTTGCCGTCGACGATATCGGCTTATTGTATTTACTGGCATTCATTCTCTCTCTGCCCAAGCTTCCCGTCCTCGTGTCCCGCGAAGGACTTCGTGTGCGAGCTGGCGTTCTCGTCGACCAGTGGATTCCGATGGAAGAGATCGCATCGGCTGGACGGGTGATTTCCCTCGCAGCGGAAGACAAGAGCCGGATGCTGAAGGCCTCGCTGATGGCGTACCCAAATGTCATCGTAACCCTCAAGCGCCCTTTGAAGCTGAAGTTACCCTTTCGCGGCGAGCGCGCCATTGAGCTGATCGGCTTGCATCCCGACGACGCTGCTGGGTTCATCCAAACGCTGAATGGAATGGTCGCCTCCAGAGTCGCGACGGCCTGAGCGAGCTTGGCGGAGAGTCTCGACTACGCAGATTGCGACCCGGGTCGTATGAGGATGCGGCCGGGGCAACGCCTGGCTGACCGGCCGGGTAACCGGCAGGCGGTCCGACTGGCGGACAGAATTACGTCCAATTGACTGCACATCACGATAATGAGCGATGCGCCGGAGAGTTGCGTCAACGTAGTGCTGATAGCTGCGTGCCGGCGGGGCTGCTACGCCCCCGAATAGTCCCTTCCCCCGCTACCGTACACCAACGGCAAGGTACTAAGCTTCAGCGCGTCACTCTTTGCTGAAGAAAGAAACTTCTCAAGCTCCGCGGGACGTATTTCGCCAAGAACATTGAGCGCAAACGCTTGCGTTCGCGTGCATCGATGATGACAAACCGTCTGGTAAAGTAGGTCGACTGTATTATCGTCGTGAAGGGTCCTGAATATATCGATCAGGAAAAGTCGTGTCGACGCGATGTCGCCGGCACCTCGAGATATCGTCTTATTTTGTACGTCAAATATATATTGCTGCGCAGTCCGCGTGTCTTCACTCCGACACATCAAGTTCAACGAGACGGACACCTGATCCGGAGGGAACTGGATGTGAACATCCTTTCCAGACCGGTAGACCATGACACGCCCCGGCTTCAATTGGTGGCGCCCACATTCTACGAGGTCAACAGGTTCTCCCTCGTAACCCTGCACGGTAGCATAATCATATTCAAACAGGTCAGTTTCATAGCCCGGTCCAAAATAACCGACCGATACGAAACTGAAATTATGGTCATGCGCAAGGTCGTAGGCAAAGTAGCTCCGCTCAAAATCAGTGTGCACCGAAGATTCAGGCACAGGCACCCAAATATTGCTTCGTATCAGGAAATCGCGAGTTCTCGCTAAAACGATTGACTGCGGCGAATTCTCGTTCACTGATACACCAGACCAGCACGCCTTCAATTCATTGTGATATTCATCGAGCACAAAGGTTCGATTGTTGGCCAACGCCCGCAACGCCCAGGCATGCTCTTCCAAACTATCAATGTCTGCCGGATCGACATTGTTTTCAACATATTCGACATATTCGGCGAGTGACAGAGTCTCAGTCGGCTGCGTATCTAGAATGTAGACCATTCCGTGTTTCCAGTACTAGGTTGAATTACTGCCTCGCAGCGACGGCATCGAGGGTAGATCGCGCTGCGGCACGAACGTGCGGATGGGGGTCGGCCACCGCGCGCTCTGCTAATTCCAGCCCAATTTTTGAATCTATTGTCCCGACAGCATTGACGGCGTGCCAGCGAATGAAATGAAGCTTATGCTCGGCGTAGGGCGCGAGCCATTCGACCGACTGCGGCGAGCCGACTGCCGAAAGCAGGTCAAAAATCGTGGTCAGGTTGCTGTCGGCAGCCCTGAGACTCGACATCTTTATCGGCCGAAGAGTCTGACGAGAGAAGGCCCATTCGAAAGAGGCGTATGGAATCGTATTTACCCTGACTGTGTAAGCGCAGGTCGCCTCGCTCGGGTATATATCAAGCGAATGTGCTCGACCGTTCTTGCTTACTATCTCGCCAATCCGCATCACCCCGCTTTCGAGCAGCTTCAACTCCTTGGTCGTGTCAAGTTCACTCAGCTCGACATCGGCCGGCACGGCATAACGATCGAGCCGCAGAGGGCCGCCCCCGACCATGGCCGATATTGAATGCGAGGGGGTGAGATATAACTGCCGAGTTCGACCGACATGCTTGAGGACAGCCCAGCTAGAGTGCCTGGAGCCGTGCAGGACAAGAAAATTCCCTGCGGACATATCTGGTGTAACCTCTTTTCGACCCGCAAGGTTCTCCTCAAGAATAGAGTGAAGCTTTGCGAGATAAAGGCGCTGCTCTATCATCTGTCGGAAATACGGCTCACATGCCTCAAATTTTTCGAATTCGTCGTCCGAAGTAGCTATGATGGCATCTGCATGTTCGACGAGTTCGGTCAATAAGGCACTCATCCGCGCGTTCCTCGAACTGCTTTGCATTTACCCGCCCCGACACAATGACGAGGCGGGTATTTCGTCAGAGTAGAATCACAATTCCCCAAATGATCGCGACGATGGCAACGGACTCAGATGCGCCAGCCTTTCCGACAGTGTGCGGCAGCGGAGCAAACGCCGTTGAGCGTGATTCCGTAGAGCTAGAAATCGCGTTCCATTCCATGGCAGTATTCCTTTCTCGAAGCGACGCATCGTCGCACTCTTGAACATACCACTACGAAATACCAGGTAAAGGCTGCAAGAAATCAAATACATCCATTGTCGATGTAGTTATTCTGAGACATAAGGTGCGATCTTTTCTACGAGATAACGTGCCTCTCATTAATTGTATTTAGAGCGACGAGCGCTGCCTGTCTGGTTCTCGGACAGGGGCATCTCTCGCTTACGTCCACCAGGCGGCTCGTCGTCTCAGCATCGCCTAGCTCGGCCGCAAGCGTGATCAGCTCGTGCCGGGACCGCATGGCACTACCTGATAACCCTGAGATCGTCGAAGTCTCCAAATCAAAAAGAAACTGCCACTCGCGCCGGCTGTAGTCTGATAGAAACATGACATTTAGTGAGGCAGAATACTGTTCCGGTTGGTGCTGAACATGAACATCTATACCCTGGCGGTAGAGCATCACGTCGCCCGGAGAAAGCACGTAACTTCCAGTTGGCCGCAGGGACACTTTTTCCCCGACCGTGCCGGATACTGTTTCCCGATCATATTCGTATATATCGGTCTTGTAGCCCGGTCCGGCATATCCGACGGTCAGAAAGCTAAAATTATGATCATGCGGGGCTTCAAGAGAGTATAGTCGCTCCTGAAAGGGCTTTGAGACAATACCGGACGCAATGGGTGCCCAGATGTTACACCGAACATAAAATTTATCATGTACCGCTAGTATGAAACTCTGCGGAGTACGAATTGGTGCAACCGTGCGGTCAAGAAGCATATCTTCAATTGTATTGTTAATCACGTCCCTAAGTATCCCCGCCTTTCGAGCGTAGGATGCGAGAAAGGGCGCGCATGCTTTCATGCTCTCGAAGTCATCTTCGCGAATTGTGTCAGCAACCCTTTGGACAAGTTCCTCGAGCTCTATTGGAGAGGACGATTCGAACCGTGCCCGATAGATCATGATTGGGGCCGATCGAGATCCGCTGCGCCGCGCAAAGCCAAAGTGGCACCTGCCGCTTTCCGAACAGATGGATGGGAGTCTTCTGCCGCCGCCTTCTCAACGAGCGGAAGAGCCTCAGACGGGCGAAGCAAGGCCAGGGCCTGAATGGCTTTCCAGCGAACGAAGTGCGCTCGATGCTCCGTCAGCATCCGAACCTTGTCCGTAGCAAGGTCATCTCGCAACCAACTTGCCAGCTCAAGGCAGGTGACGAATTGACTGTCGTCCACATGGGCGACGGAGCGAGCTACTGGCCGCATCGTCTCCCGGCTGAAAAGCCAATCGAGCGACCACCGCGGCGGCAGCGCAAGGCTGAGGAAGCGGACCCCCGATGCGTCCAGCACTGACGCAATTTGTTCGCCACCCCTGATGAGGCGCGCTTGTCCCGCCTGAAGTTCCCAATATCCGTCAAAATCGAGGCGCGCTAACGGATCGAATCGGTCGAAATCAATCGAATCGCGAATAGAATAGCCAGCCCCGCGAAGAACTTTCGGACCGATATTCGCTATCACCATGTCGGACGCGCGCGCCAGCAGGTTATAGTTCTGCCCGCTTGGCAGCATATCTTCCCCGCGGACCTCGAACGCGTACCTAAGATCTAAGGAATATAATGGCGAATCTACCAATCGCACTAGTCCGCCGCGGAAAAGTATCGCCTCATCGATCCTGTCGGCAACTGCATCGAGTGCCGAATGCACAATATCGGCGACAAGTTCCGGCCGGGAATGACGGCAGAGCGTCGCCGCAATCTCGTCCAGTCCCACATCCGGTCTACCGCTGAGCAGTTCATTCAGATCTCGAGCAATCTCCAGAGGCCGGGCCTCCGCCAAAATAAACATTGCCCGACCTACCCAGAGTAGAATGCCATATTTAGCTTATGGCATCCATCCGATTACGAGAACGGTGATCCAATGGACGGCCTCCGTTTTCGCTTCCACCATAGCTCCAGACGGAACGATTTCTTCGTCAAGATCCGCGACCTCAAATGCGACAACTTGTCTAGAATCGCCCATTCCAATTACCCCTGAAGTTGTTGGTTGGTCGTGAAGCGCCGGTTCCAGCGGCGATAGTTCTGATTACGTTAGAACTCTGCCATCCTCAACATCGATACTGCACTTATCGCCGATTTGGTTGCTGTTCTCGATCTATGAGGGCGCAACTCCATCGTCATCGGATAGAGAGGCTGATCGAGCCGATTTGAGAATCCCCGGTCGTTCGGCTCGGAATAGCTGGGGTTCTACCGCGCGCCAACTTAGTTAGAGCCGGTCGATGGTTCCACACAGGGCATTCTTGTCTTGCAGGGCGAGCCACGTAGCTTCGCAACAGCACAAGCGGACAGGAGATCGCGGCGCCTTGCCGGGCTGCGTTACTGGCCCGTTCCTGCGGATCGAGGTCCCTTGACGGGCTCGGGCGTTCACGCTGGCATCATCCCTAGGGATGATCCGTCGCCTCGTAGAATCGCGGGTTGCGCATCCATTCGGCCACGGAGGATTCGCGCCAGCCTTTGCATCGCGTGCTGATGTGGATGTTCCTGGGAAAGGTGCCGTTGTCCATCTTGCGGTACATTGTCGAGCGGCTGAGCCCGGTGCGGTCGAGAACCGCTTTCAGGCGAAGGATGCGGTCGGGAGTGTCGGTCATGGCATGGTCCTGTCTGCGTCGGTCTGGCTCCCCGCGAACAGGATTGGGATATTGGGATGCGGCGCAAGAGGGGCATGTCCGTGTGACGCCGCATGGCGCCCTGTGGCGGTGTAAAAGATGCCTTGGCGTAGGGGGCTGATTCTGAGGTCGAAATCCCATGGCGTCTCACGCCTCTGGCATGACCGCGCTCTACGCCACTTGCGCGTCGCCGAGTCGCTCTGCGGCGTCTCGGTCGATTCCGATGACGATCGACTGACGCTGGATTGATCCGAAGATCAATCTGGCCGGCGCTCTGCCCCGGCATATTGTCATCGCGCTGGGCGCGATGGCGTTTGCCTCCGGCATCGAACTGGCGGGTGGGCGTCGCTGCCCTGTAGTCCCGCCGCGGCGTGCCGCAACTCCGGCTGCGCCGGAGTCCTCCTCTTCGTTTCGGCCCTTCGGGTGCGGCCCGCCTTCATCGGCGGGACTTTCAGTCCGCTCCTGCCGCCCACCCGCCATTCCGGCGCCGGTTGCGGTGGTTGGAGTGAAGAAGATGAGGAACAGAGACACGCAATCGCAGCGTCCGGTCAACACGCTGTACGCCGAGGTTACCGACCGGATTGTTGCCGAACTTGAGGCGGGGCGGCTGCCCTGGGTGCAACCATGGGGCCAGAACACGGCCGAGGTTGGGATGCCGTGCAATGCCGGGACCGGACGGCGCTATTCGGGGATCAATGTCCTGATCCTCTGGGCGACCCTGTTCGAGCGGGGATATTCGTCTCAGCGCTGGCTTACCTACAAACAGGCGCAGGCGCTGGGCGGGAATGTTCGCAAGGGCGAGACCGGGACGACGGTCTGCTATGCCGATCGCTTCACGCCTCGGGGCGAGGACGGGGAGCAGCAGTCGCTCGGCGATTGTGAGGAGCCGCGTAAGATCGCGTTTCTGAAGCGCTTCACGGTCTTCAATGTCGATCAATGCGAGGGGCTGGGTTCGGGGCTTGCCGCCGCACCGGTGCCGCTTGCCGAGGACCAGATCGTCGAGGTTGCCGACGATGTGATCGCGGCGAGTGCGGTCGACTTCCGGACCGGCGGGATGGAGGCCTTTTACGTGCCGTCGCAGGACCTTGTGATGGTACCGGCGCGACGCGCGTTTCATGATCCGATCAACGCCTATCGGACATGGCTGCACGAGCTTGTCCATGCGACCGGGCACGCGTCGCGGCTCGGGCGGGACCTGACCAATCCGTTCGGCTCGGCTGGCTATGCGCGGGAGGAACTGATCGCTGAAATGGGTTCGGCGTTTCTATGTGCTGCGCTCGGAATCGTTCCGACCGTGCGCCATGCCGATTACATCGGTTCGTGGCTTGAGGTGTTGCGCGAGGATAACCGCGCGATTTTCCGGGCCGCGAGTGCTGCCGGGAAGGCGGCTGACTGGCTGCTGGAGCGGCATGCGCAGGCCTGCAGGGCGTTCGCGCAGGAGGAGGCAGCATGAACCGGGGGGAACCCGAAGCCGTCGACCTTGCCCGGCTGGAGGCGGCGGTTGCCCGCCTCCCACGCCTTCAGCGCGAGATCCTGCTGGCGATCCGTCTCGAAGATCTGAGCTATGCCGAGATTGCCAAATGCACGGGACTCACGCCGCGCGCGGTGGAACGGCAATTCGCGAAGGGGCTGGAGAAACTGTGTCGCCAGATGAACGGCGGAAAGCTGCGCTGGTGGGAGCGCTGGATATGACCATCGACGGGTCACACGATTGGCAGGTGTCCGGGTTGAAGCCCGGACACCGTCCACTGGCAAAATTCTCGCCGGACTCTAGGATGATCGGCGTGCGTACCGAGCTCGATCATCTGCCGGCCTCCAAGCAGCGCGAGCTTGCCCATGTCGTGCGCGTGCTGTTCGAGGAATTCGCCGAGGCGATCGTCCTTTCGACCCAGCCCTGGAAGAAGAAGGGACGCATTCTTAAGGTCGTTCTGTACGGCTCGTACGCACGGGGCGGATGGGTGGACGATCCGGTCGGCGGCTATCAATCCGATTATGACATTCTCGTCGTGGTCAGCGACGATCGGCTGACTGACGTGGTCGACTACTGGTCGGCGGCCGACGACCGGCTGATGCGCGACATGACGATAAACGGCGCGCTCAGCGCGCCGGTCAATTTCATCGTTCACAGCCTCAAGGATGTGAACAAGCAGCTTGAGCAGGGGCGTCCCTTCTTCATCGATATCGCGGAGCAAGGCATCGCGCTTTACGAGGCCGAGGGGTTCCCATTCGCGAGCCCGCGCAAGCTTCCTCCGGCCAAGGCGCACGCAGAGGCGCAAAAGCACTTTGATCGGTGGTTCTTGAGCGCCACCGAATTCGCGACTCTCGCCAATTTGGCTGCGCGAGAGGGCATGGCGAACAAGGCCGCGTTTCTGCTGCATCAGGCAGCAGAGCACTTCTACCACTGCACGATGTTGGTGCTTACTCTCTACAGTCCGAAGTCGCACAAGCTCAATTTCCTGCGCTCGCATTGCGAGGAGATCGCGCCATCGCTGATCGCCGCATGGCCCCGCGACGACAAGTTCAGCCGCCGATGTTTCGAGCTGCTGCGCCTCGCCTATGTCAACGCGCGCTACTCCGAGCATTACAAGGTCAGCGACGAAGAATTGCGCTGGCTCGGCGAGCGCGTGGCTGAACTCCAGGCGCTGGTGAAGGGCGTGTGTAACGAGCGGCTCGCGTCGCCCGGTCAATGACCGGGCGACGCTCGCAAGGTCAGGCCTTCTTCGGCGCGCGCGGAGCGCGCTTCGATTGGGCAGGCACGGCGGCGGCCGCGCAGGGCTGACGAGCTGGACCCGGTTTTCAGTCTGAGCGGGCTTCGGACACTCATCCGGGTGTCGAACAGGCGTATTGGGTAAAGCTATCAAGCATTCCCAATTTGACGATTGCGCCCAGCGTATGTTGGGCGGGACATGACATGCCGGAAAGGGGACAGCCTTTGAAACCCTTGTCCAGGGCGGCCACCCGCCGTCGATCCCGCGCCGACAGGGCCAATACGAAGCCCTCCGTCATTCCCCCGAGATCTGCCGGGTGAAGATATCTCATTTTTTGGGAGGGGCACTCCCTATCGGCCTTGCGCGCGAAGGCTTCGTATGCCGGCGAATTCATCAGCTGGAAGCTCAATCAATGGTCGTCCGCCACGGGAGTGGAAACCACCAGAAAAGCCAGCATGATCATGGCAATACCCTTTCGAACGGCGGTCTTGAAAGCTACCATTTTTGATGTGCGCATGTCGATGATTGGGTTAGCTCTCGCCGGTAGTTTTTCGTCCCATTCCCGGTCCGTTCGCTTTCTAGCGCCTTGATCGCGTGGCTCGGCCAGCGGCGGATTTCGAACCTACTGGTCGATCCCAAATTCGCGTTTTCCGCGCCGCCGCCAGAGCAGAAGCTGTTGCCCACGATCCGCGCTCCGCAGCTGCGAGGCGGCATCGAGCAGTGCGCCGAAAATCGCGGCGCGGTCGTCATCGGTGAGTTCGACCAGTCCGGACTTCGCGACCAGGCCGCCAAGCTCGATCAACTGACGTGTTCGTTCGCGTCGCTTCACGACCCAGGTCCGGGTATCAGTCCGCGCGCGGCTGAGTTCGAGACGGTGTCGCGCCACTGTCACCCAACGCAACGCCGCTAGCGTTGCCCCGATCGCCACCGGCAGCGTTGCCGGCCGTGCGCTGAAAGAACGCGGCACCACGCTTGCGCCAGCCCTCCTTCGCCTCGCCGTTCCGACTTTCGACACCGGCGAGCAGCAGCCCGGCCAACTGCTCGACAGGCAGCGCGTCCGCGCCGGTCGCGATCACCAGTTCGCCGAGCTGATGGACCTTGCGCTCCTTCAGCTGCCGGGTTTTGTCGCCGAGCGCCTTCAATTCAGCGTCGAAATCGCGGGGTTTACGCATCGGTCCGTCCTTATGTTGCGTGGTGAGGACAGAGCAGTTATCGCCTGAGTAGATCAGTCGCAATCTGTTGAAATCTCTTGGGACTTTGCTGTCCCGAGATTGATGAAATCTTTCGAGGGCGCGCTTATACGTCGTGCCGACGTGGCTAGCTTGGTGTAAATGGATCGCCGTCATGGCGATCTACCATTTCTCGGCCAAGGTCATCTCCCGCGCTGCCGGATCGAGCGCGGTTGCTTCCGCTGCGTACCGCTCCGCCTCCCGGCTGCACGACGAGCGGCTCGATCGGCACCACGACTTCTCGAACAAGGCCGGCGTCGTCCATTCCGAGATGATGTTGCCGGACGGGGCGCCCGAGCATCTCTCCGATCGCGAAAAGCTATGGAACGAGGTCGAGGCGGCCGAGAAGCGGATCGACGCGCAGCTTGCCCGCGAAATCGAGTTTGCGATCCCGCGCGAGCTATCCCCAGAACTTGGTATTGCGCTCGCCCGCGATTTCGTCCGCGACGAGTTTGTCGATCGCGGGATGATCGCCGATCTCAACGTGCATTGGGATGTTGGCGCTGACGGCATGCGGAAGCCGCACGCACATGTGATGCTGACGATGCGCGAGGTCGGGGAGGATGGGTTCGGCAAGAAGAATCGCGACTGGAATCGCACTGATCTTCTGGAGAAATGGCGCGAGCGCTGGAGCGAGCATGTCAACCAGCGGCTTGCCGAACTCGATATCGACGCGCGGATCGATCACCGCTCGCTGGAAGCGCAGGGGATCCAACTCGAACCGCAGCACAAGATCGGGCCGGCGGCGTCGCGCATGGCGGCGCAGGGGCTGGAGTCTGAACGGCTTGAAGAACACCAGGCCATTGCCCGCGCAAACGGCGATAAGCTGCTGGCGAAGCCGGCGCTCGCGCTCGACGCGATCACGCACCAGCAATCCACTTTCACCAACCGCGACCTCGCGATGTTCGTCCACCGCCACAGCGACGGGAAAGAGCAGTTCGACCGGGTGATGGCGGCGGTGAAGGCCGCCCCCGGGCTGGTCGCATTGGGTAGGGACGGGCGCGGCGAGCAGCGCTTCACGAGCCGCGCGATGATCGAGACCGAACAGCGGCTCGAACGCGCGACGGGCGCGATGGCGAACCGCGATTGTCACGCCGTTGCCGACCGCCACCGCGAGACGGCACTGGCGCGGGCGGCGGCGCGGGGCATGTTGCTCTCGCCCGAGCAGCGCAGCGCGTACGAGCATGTCACCGACGCGAAAGGTCTCGGTGTCGTCATCGGCTATGCCGGCACCGGAAAGTCGGCGATGCTCGGTGTCGCGCGCGAGGCTTGGGAAGGTGCGGGCTATTCCGTTCACGGCATCGCGCTGTCCGGCATCGCCGCCGAGAATCTCGAAGGCGGTTCCGGCATCGCATCACGCACGATCGCGAGCATGGAGCATCAATGGGCGCAGGGTCGCGAGCTGCTGACGAATCGCGATGTGCTCGTGATCGATGAAGCCGGAATGATCGGCACGCGCCAGATGGAGCGCGTTATCAGCGAAGCGGAAAAGCGTGGCGCCAAGGTCGTCCTGGTTGGCGATCCCGAGCAGCTCCAGGCGATCGAGGCGGGTGCCGCCTTCCGCTCGACCGCCGAGCGCCACGGCGGCGTCGAAATCACCCAAATCCGCCGTCAGCGCGACGACTGGCAGCGTGACGCGACCCGGCAGCTCGCAACCGGCCGCACCGCCGAGGCAATCGCCTCTTATGATGAGCGCGGGTGCATCCACGCCGCCGAAACGCGCGATCAGGCGAGGGGTGAGCTGATCGACCGCTGGGATCGCGATCGCAGCGCCTCGCCAGGCGCCACGCGGATCATCCTCACTCACACCAATGACGAGGTCCGCGCGCTCAACATCGCGGCGCGCGAGCGGCTGCGTTTGGGCGGCCAGCTTGGGGAGGATGTCGCGGTGCGCGCCGAGCGCGGCGAGCGACAGTTTGCGACTGGCGACCGGCTCATGTTCCTGACGAACGAGCGCAGCCTTGGCGTGAAGAACGGCACACTTGGCCAGGTGCAGTCGGTGACGCAATCCCGGTTGGCCGTGATGCTCGATGATGGCCGATCGGTGGCGTTCGACGTGAAGGATTATGCCAACATCGATCACGGCTACGCCGCGACCGTGCACAAATCGCAAGGCGTGACGGTCGACCGGGTGCATGTGCTGGCGACGCCGGGTCTCGATCGGCACGCCGCCTATGTCGCGCTGTCGCGGCACCGCGACAGCGTCGATCTTCATTATGGCCGTGACGACTTCGCCGACCAGGGCAAGCTGGTCCGCGCGCTGTCGCGCGAACGCGGCAAGGACATGGCGTCGGACTACCGGCAAGTGCCCGAGCCGGCGCACACGCCGCAACCGCCGCCGCCACGCAATCCGTTCGCTGGGATCAGGATCAAGCCAGCGCCGGCAATCGAACCCCAGCCAACGCCGCTCGAGAAGGCTGTCGAGCGCTATGCGCGCGCCGCTGCGGATATCCTTCGCATGCGCAAGGCTAACCTGCCGGAACTGCCGCACCAGAAGATCGCCTTTGCCGAAGCCGGCAGGGCGCTCAACGCCGTACGTCCGGATGCTGCGCGCGATCTACGCAGCGCCATGAATGCCGATCTTGGACTGGTCGACCAGGCCGCCAGCGGCAAGACCGCTGCGGCGATCCGCGCGATGACACTGGAGGCGGAGGTCCGGATCGACGCAACACAACGCGCTGATCAGTTCGTCGCCGATTGGCAGAAGAAAACGCGCACGCTGCAAAGGCTCGATCGCACGGGTGACTATGATGCGGTCCACCGGGTGAAGGAAAGCATGACCGACATGGCCAAGAGCCTTCACCGCGATCCCCAGCTCGAGTCGCTGCTTCGAAATCGCGTGAAAGAACTCGGAATCGGCAAGCTGAGCGGGGCATCTTTGTCCCATGACCTCCAGCAAGTACCCGCCCTCTCGCGTGGTCGCGGGCTGGGCCTGTAAGCGCGAATCATGACCGACGATCCGACCCAAACCAATCCGATTGAAGAATTCACCCAGGCGTTCGAAGCGCAGCGCGTCGAGGTGAGCCTTATCCGCGCTGCGGTCGAAGGGCTAACCGCCGCCCGCGAGCGGATACCGGATTACAGTACAACCCTTGGCCAGATGGCCGAAGCGCTGCAAGCGGCGGCTGGCGGTATCCAACGCATCGAAAGGAGCCCAGCGGTTCGGCTATCGCCTGCCGCGCTTGTCGGAGAGATTATCAAGGCAAGCGCTGATGCCCGTGCGGAGGATCGCACCGCGTTGAGTGAGGCGCGCGACGCGTTGTCGCGGTCGATTGGCAGGATTGACGGAATTGTCGAACGCGGTCAGGCGGCCGACCGCCAGTGGCAACGGCTCGTTTGGGCGAGCGCGGGCGGCACGCTCTCAGGGATGCTTCTGATGTCAATTCTGCCAGGTGTCGTTGCGAGGTCGCTCCCCACCAGCTGGCATGTGCCTGAATGGATGGCTGCGCGGACGATCGGACTTGATCAATTGGCGGCCGGTGAGCTGTTGATCACGACTGCTTCTTCAAAGCGACCATCCTTAGTCCAGCAAGAGCGGTCTGTAGACAGGAACGCGCGAAGCAAGGCATCCCGCTCAGCCGCTAAGTAGAAGCTCGGGCGATCCATCTGGCTCAGTTCGCGCCGCGACATAATAGCTGTCAATCCCCGCAAGGTTTCGTGCGCGGTCGGCAAACGCCCAAAATGCGTCGACCGAGCCGTCGATGCGTTCAGTCCTGAACAAGGAAGCGAACTTAGCCTCGCACAATCCGCTGTCGGTATCGCCGGAGAGGTTCATGATAGCGGCGTGAGCTAGGGCCATCTCGCCCAACTCCAACCGATCGATGTAGAGCATTCGATCGGGCCAAATATCGCTCGGACGTTCAGCGCCCTCTGGCGGAAGCACCATGGTGCTGATTGTCGCGGGTGCGAAAATCATTGCGTTCAGCACGACGATTTTCCAGCGCTCGCGGAAAATGGCTGTTGCAGTCATCTCCCATTCCGGCCAGCCCGAATAGCGCAGCACCGCGCCAGCATCCCGAGAAACGCGCGCCAAGAAGCGAAATTGATCGCGTTGCTCCTGCGGCTGATCGTCCCTCCCTACTGTCGTACTCGTGATCGGGATCGGAACATTGTCGGTCTGAATTTCCAAGGTCGTGCCGAGCTCACCAACCTCGGCGATGAGCGTGCACACGTCGCTCCACGCCTCCGCCGAAAGCTTCGCCTCTGCAAATCGATCTGTATCGAGCGAGAAGCTCAAGTTTGCCCCAACTCCAGTCGGATTGAGAACGGCGTCGAAGGTAAGGTCGAACGCAGGAGTGCGAACCAGCATGAGTCCACGCGTCGGGTTCTCTTCAAACTGCGGGGCACGGAACAGATCGCCACGGAACTTCAACACATTTCCTCCCGCCATTCGCAGCAGGACAGTGCAGCCATCGCTTGGCTTCGGCTGGAGACGCATGATCCCGGTTTGCCCGCTCAGTTCGGTATCGGGAATGTCGATGCCAAAGCGGGTGCTAAATGCCGCGATATCGATTACCTTTGCATCGCGTTGACCGAGGAAAATCTCGGCAATCTCCCGGACCGGATCGTCCGTTTCGAGAGCCAGAGCTGTCTCAATCCTCATTTGTCCCTTGCCGCCGCCCAGCTGGTCGATTTCCGCCTGTTTTCCGTTGGCGTAAGCGAGCATTGTCTCCGGAACGCACGATTCGACGAACCGACGAAAGCTCCAACCATCCTTTTCGATCACGGCGGCGCGCGCGAGCGGCACTGTGATGAAGACGTGGTTGGGGCGCGTGCGATTACCCGCGCTTCCCTAAGCTTGCGCAACAGGTCTTCGAGAAATCGGCCTCGCAAGTGGATGATGTAGGCGCCCGAAAATTGCAGCGCGTCGCTGACCTCCACGATGTAGATGAAAGCTGGCCGATGGTCCGTCGCGAGCGCCTCGGCCGAGGAAAGGCGCAGCTTAATCGACTTCGCCCCTTCCCAGACTGTCTTGACTTGAACCCGACAAGAAATCGAGGGGTCGCGTTCGTCGTATCGATGATCAGTTTCCGGGTGGTGCCATTCGACCAGGTAGTCCCAACCCTTGCGGTCTACCTTGACCCGGTTGGGAACTAACTTTGCATCAACGCAGATGTCCTCAAGCCGCCCCTCACCCTTTCGTCCAAGCTCTTCGGAATCAAGCGGTCGCTTTGCCATTTGGAAGCATTAGACCAGAGCGATCCGGGGCGATAGCGAAGGGGATATCTACCGAACCACGCATCGAGCGGGGTAGGATATCCGATCACGAACGCGGTATTAAGCGATCCTCGCCAACCTCGTAGTCGTACAGGTGCAGCTTCCTGGTCGCGATCAGCCGCATCGCCTGGTCGACCGACTCGGGCGACACGAAGAACCACTCGCGGGGATCGACCTTGCGACCAAACCGATCGGGGATCTGCACGTTGACGCAGGCACCGGCAAAGAACCGGTGCACCAGGCCTTCGATTTTTTTGGGGGGCACGCCTCTCGTTTCGTATTCCGTCACAACCCGGGCACGCGCGAGCAGGAACGTCGGATCGTTTTCGGCGCCCGCCAAGCGGTTGGCCGCCGCGCCAGTGGTCGATCCCAGCTTCAAGATGTGATCGCGCAGATCGATGAGCGCCGGATCGTCAGACAGTGTCCGAGCCACGTAGATGCACCCGGTAACCGGGAGATCCCGCCCATAAAACAGTGGGCCGGCCTCCGGCGACACTACCCGCCGACTGTTGTCAGCGCGGTAGAGCGCTTTTCCGAACGATCTCAGAAGGTGATCGCTCTCGGTGCCGTTGTCGTAAACGATACGCAGCCGGGCGTCCTTCTGATCGCCACGAGTCATCCACGCCCCGACATCGGCAATATAGGCCAACTGCCCATCGACGATGAACATGTCGCCAGTCGCAATCTGGTAGGTCGAGTTCGTCGGAACCGTTGTGCGGACCCCGGATGCGATATCCGACACAAACTCATCGAAGATCGGGGCGAATTTTTCGAATTCCTTGCAGGGCACACGCTCCGCGATCATGTCCGATTCCGCCTTAGGCATCGGGGCGGGCGTCGCGCGAAACTCGAAGATATGGTCGTCCGGTGTCACCAATAGGTCGTCTCCGGACGCGATGAGATCGTCGAGACTGGCCGGAACAGCATCCTTTTCAGAGGCGACTGCGGTCAGCAATTCATACTGATCGAAGTTGGCCAGTCCCCTGGCTTTCTCGGGCGCCTTACGAAACGCTGCCAGGCGGACCCCCAAGCGCATCTCCTCGGGCGATCGTGATTGAGCGTCAGGCTCACGCCCATAGCGCTCGCGGAAGGCGACTATCTCGAGAAAGAGGCGGGCCTGATCGTCAGCTGGAGAGCTCGCCTTCTTCACTTCCGGGACGAACAGGCCGTCCTTTGCCGCGATGAGTTCGTCGAGCGTCTCGTAGAATAGGCTGGAGCGCGGCATCAGGCTGCCTGATCCTTTTCCCGCTGTCGACGGATCGCGGCCGCACGGATCCAAGCCAAGGCTTCAGCCATGCGCTTCTCGATCGGGTTCGCCGAATTGATATTCGGCTCCGTTCCGTTCTGTTCCTTAAACGCTCGGATACGAGGGACCTGCGCTAGCGCTTCTGCCTCGCTAATCTCGATGCGGGTTTCCGAGATCGACTGATGGATACGGCGTAGCACCGACTCGCCGAGCGCCTTCGACAGTATCTCGTACGACTGCTGGAAGGGATTGATCTGGTCGATCAGATCAATGTTGAGCTCGGGCATTGTGATGAACTTTGACGTCAGCTTCAGCAGCTGTGCGTGCGCCTTCTGTCCGTCGGTTGCGTCCTCGTCGTCTGATGCAGGCAAACCAGAATCGCGACTTGTCTTGGTAAGCTGCGCAAGCACGGCCCGACGCGCAACGACGTTTTGCCGGATCGCTTCAACGTCATCGTCGTTGCTCGCGATGTCAGGATAGCGCCGTGCAATCAGGCCAGGTATCAGATGCTGGTTGATCGTCTCGGCCGGGAACTCATCGGGTATCAAGCTGGCGCGCAGCACCTGGGAATCCTGCAAGACGGCCGCCATCAGGTCGGTCATGTCCGTCTGGATGATCTCTTGAGCCCGTCTGCTGGTCGGTTCCTTCAGTCCCGTAATCTCGATCGTGGGCTCCGGGTCCAACAAGTCGATGCGCACCGAGGGCCGCATGACGCCATCGAAACGATCGTCAGACGGACGTGTGCGGAAATTGAAGTTCGGAGCAAGCACCTGCTCCATCAGGAGGGAGCAGGCTATCGCCTTCAACATGTCGTTCACCGCGGTCTTCACGACATCGTCGGCTGTATCCGGCTCCGCAATGAGGTTGGTGAACTGGGCATGGCTCTTGCCCGGCGCGTCCCGGGTCGCGCGCCCGATGATCTGAACGACCTCGGTCAGCGAGCCCCGGTAGCCGATCGTGAGCGCGTGCTCGCACCAAATCCAGTCGAAACCCTCCTTGGCCATGCCAAGTGCAATGACGATGTCGAGGTCTTCCCTGGCATGCACGTCGCGCAGTCCTGTCAGGACCTTCTGCTGCGTATCTGGCGTCACGAGATCGGCGATCTTGAGGATGCGACCATCGGACGTGCGTAGGTGCTGGAAACCGGATACCGGATCGATCATCACGACGTCTCCGAGCACGTCGAGGATGCTGTTCATCTCCTTGATCTTGTCGCCCAACGCCGCCTGTGAATTCACGTTCGGAATGTGGATGATGGTCTTCTTATCGGGATCAAGCACCTCGCCGATCGCGGTGAGGTAGCTGCCGTGATAGAAGTGGTAACCGATCCCGAGCGTCTTCAGATATTCGTAGCCCGAAAGCTGCTCGTAATAGGTGTAGGTGACCCTCGTGAACTTTTCCTCGTCCTCCGCGCGCAGCACGGGCACCTGATCGCCACGGAAATACGATCCGGTCATCGCCACCAGGTGTGCCGACCCCTCGTTCATGATGGCGCGGATGAGTTCCCCAAGACGATTGTCGGCGTCGGCTGATACGTGGTGGAATTCGTCGACCGCCAGAACGCAGTCGTGAAACGCGGTGATGCCCTTTCCGTCCCTCATAATGCGATCGAACGCGTGCCGCAGGGTCGAATGGGTGCAAACGATGATGTCGTTGTCGCCCTCCATGAACCGAATGAAGGCGTTGATCTTGCCGCCTTCACCACCGAGCATATCGCAAAGGTTGTTCTGCGGGGGCACCGTCCAGTCGGCGAAGAAGCCGTGGTCGGTGAGGCTGGTCGACCGAAAAGAGTTCCCGATCGATTTTTCTGGCACGGCCACGATGACCTTCTTCAGCCCCTGGTTGCGCAACTTGTCGAGGCCGAGGAACATCAGCGCGCGGCTCTTGCCGGATGCCGGCGGCGATTTGATCAGCAGATACTGCGCGTTGCGGGCATCATAAGCCCGCGCCTGCATAGCGCGCATGCCCTTATCGTTGGTCGACTTGCTGGCGCCTGTGGCGCCATACTCGACGGTGATGAAGTCGGGCATGGGAACCTCCGGCTCAGGCGGCCTTCGCCGCTGTCTTGGTCATACGGGCATAGAGCTTGAACAGATGCTCGAGGCGCTCGGGATCGTCCTTGAACGGACGGCCGATGTAGATCGTCTCAAGATAGTTATCGAGGTTACTATGGGTTTGATGAAGCTCGGCCGGCATCGTCTCTGGATTGTATAGCCATGCAAGCGACCTGCCATCGGCGATATAAGGTTCGCGGACGCGCATGATATCAAGTGCATGCTGTTCCAATGCTTCCTGCTGAGATTTCGAGAATGCAGGCATGGGGAATGTGTTATAAACAAGTGTATTCGAGTAACGCAGTCGAGTTTCTAATCCGCCCGCCACTGCCTTGGCCCACGTCACATGCAGCCCGGAACTGATTATCGAGAAAATCCACATAGGCCCGTCGTGGATAGAAAAAGCCAGATTGCTGATCACTGGATCACTGCCCATGACTTCGACGG
The DNA here is from genome assembly GCF_039522915.1 of Sphingomonas oligophenolica. NCBI lineage: Bacteria > Pseudomonadati > Pseudomonadota > Alphaproteobacteria > Sphingomonadales > Sphingomonadaceae > Sphingomonas > Sphingomonas oligophenolica. The sequence goes on along the minus strand of NZ_BAAAEH010000032.1, from coordinate 88,287 downwards.
GAATGTACAGTCTGTTTTCCGACGCGGTCATCGCGACCACTATCTGGCTATGCTTGGCGGTGTGCATCTCACGAAATTGGTGCGGCTTCCCGGCAAGAGCCTGCGTTCCCGCGTCGCGGTCTTCATGGTTCCGAAATGCCGCGCATTCATCGATCCGGGCAGCGACTGGTGGAAAGGTTTTCGCTAGCTTGAGCTGGCTGTCAGGTATCCAGAGGCAATAACGCGGGCGACTATCTAGCAGTTCTTGGGTGCCATATAGCGGGCGAATAAGGGCAGCCGCCTTGGGATAGGCAGCAAGCAACTTCTCTCGCTCCTGTTCGCTTAGGATGAGTGCACCCCCATCGGCAGGCATATTGCCCCATCGCATGAGCGGCTTCCCGCTCTGGGCATGAGACATACCCTCGACGATGACGTCCGGGGCTGCCGCCAGATAGGCATTGATGTTATCAACTGACGTTATCCGCTCGGCGCTATACAGCCTGCGGCGGATGGATTTGTCGCCAACGCCGATGATTACGCATGTCACACCGGCGTTCTTGGCGGCGCTGTTCGCCCACTTGAATGCCTGATGGGCAAAGACGATGCGGTGGTCCTGATCGATCACATGCGGCCAAAGCAGCCCGACCTGCTCACCCTGACAGATCGAGTTGGTCGAGACGAAGGCGAATGCCGTCCCTCCAGCTTTGAGATACTCGGTTCCACGGGCAAACCAGCAAGCGACATAATCCAGCTTTTTGAATTTCTTCGTCAACGGCGAGAACACTTTAATTATGTCCCGTTTCTGCTCCGGAGTCTGATTGCCGCGACCCAGATACGGTGGGTTGCCGACTACATAGGTTTCGATGTCTTCGGACGGCGGGCAGACCTTCAACCAGTCCTTCCGCAGCGCGTTACCGACGACAATGCTGCCCGCGTCCGTCAACGGCAGCGCCGGCGTCGGCGCGGAGCAAATTTCGTCGAGCTTCCGGTTCATCTGATACTGAGAGATCCACAGCGACAGTTTCGCCGTTTCACAGGCGAAGTCGACCGGATCGATGCCGTGAAAGCTACTGATCTTGATGCCGGTGTGGTAGTCGGCAAGATCGAGTTGCCCCTTGCGCTTCACGGCGCGCATGCGTCGGAATGCCTCGGTCTCGATCAGCCGCAGTTCGCGGTAGGCGATAATCAGGAAGTTTCCCGAGCCGCAGGCTGGATCGAATACCCGCACGCGGGAGATGCGCTCCACGAGCTTCTCCAGGGCTTTCACGTTGTCGCCGGCCGCGGTCAGTTGCTCGCGCAGCGAACTGAGGAACAATGGTTCGAGCACCTTCATGATGTTCGGCACCGACGTGTAGTGCATGCCGAAGTCAGCGCGCATGTCGGTCTGGACGATCGCCTGGATCATCGAGCCGAAGATGTCGGCGTGGATCTGCTCCCACTGCAGATCGGCTGCCTCGAGCAGCAGGCGGCGCGCGCGGCGGTTGAATACTGGCACCTCGGTGCGATCGCGAAACAGTCCGCCGTTCACGTAGGGGAAGTCGACGGCGATCCGTTGCGAACGGACGCCTTGGGCGTGACGGGCCTCCCTGTCCGCCAGATCGAGCGACAAGAACACGTCTTCGACGACGCGCTGCGTATCTGAACCATCGACCTGCATCGCCTCGCGCCGAAGCGTGTTCACGAACAGCTTCTGGGTAAAGATGCCGGTGTCCTCGGCGAACATGCAGAACAACAGCCGGGTCATGAACAGGTTGAGATCGTGAATCCGCTCCGCGCCCCAAGTCGGATTGGCGTCGCGGATTGCGTCGTGGAACTTTGCCATATGACGGGCCGCGCGGACGTCCGCCGTGGTCTCCGGCGCTGGCTTGTAGCGTTCGACGCCAAACATCGGCAGGAGGAAGTCGTAGTTGACCGGCAGTTCCGCTATCCGGTCAAATGGCGGCGTTTCACCGGTTTTCAAATCGATGGCGAGGAATTCGTCCCCGTCGGTGCTCATCACGAATCGTGGGGCATTCTTCGCCGCCGCACCCTTCTTGCCAACCAGCGAGGCCTTCAGCGCCTCGATAGTATTTTGCACTTGTCCCCGATCCGCCGCACGGAACAGAAGTTTCTTGGGCCAAAGTATATTGGACACGGCGAGGCCCTGCGGATGCTTCATCCGAAGTTTGGCGACCTCGTTGCGAGAAGCCTCGTATGCCTCCATGACCCGGAAGGGAAAATCGTGAACCGAGCACGTGCCCGCCGCCACTTCGGTGACAAGCTGGTCCAGATTCTCCTCAATTTCGATCGTGTTCAACAGGTAAATCCCAATTTGAGTCTCTATCGGCCGATCGCCTTGCGCACGTTCGCAACGTCGTTTGCCCTTTAGACCTACGCACCCGGACGGCCGCCGTTTGAGCGTTGCTCGTCGGCCGAGGCCGCCAGACCAGGTAAGTTTGCCGTTCTAATCCTTCGTGGCTTCTACAAGGGCGACAACAATGTTCTTGCAGTCCGTGTAAAGTGTTTCAACACCCGGCAGCCCCTTATTCCCGTCCCCGCCATGGGCGATCGAATTACGAAGAAAGTAGGCTGACGCGAGCGACGTGGACCATTGGTCATTCTTGCTAATAGTTGAGCGGAAAGCAGCCTCCCAGCTCTGGTCGAATCGTATCAGGAGCTGACAGATAGCCTCGCAATCGTAATTCGTGCCTTTTTTGAAGTATGATTTTATGAACTGCAAAACTCTGGGCTGAGCCCTCGTGGTAAGTCGGTCGAGAATGACGACCTCGACGCATCGCTCGACATAGCCGCACACCAAAACGGCACCCAAGCGCCCCAAATCTGACTTCAGCTCATCATCGCCTGCGCCCTTCGCCCGTGCGAAGAATGCATCGAGCTTTCGTTCACGGCTCTCAATCGCGTGCCGCATTAAATGCCTGCGAATGCGGCCGTCGCAAGCGCCAAGCGCTTGCGAACATTTTCCTCGTCGGCCGTTGCACGCTCGCAGGCCTGTCTAAACTCGTCATTGGCGACTAGCGCGTCATACGCACCGCTAACGTCCGCATCAGACGGTGCGGGGCCGGCGTCCAGGCGTTTGGCCAAACCTACCATCACGGCGTCAAAGGCGGCTGCGTTCAGGGCGCGGATGATGCGGAATGCCCGAGGCCCGATCGCAGAATTGACCCTGTCGATCGTGGCCTGGAAAATCTTGGACAGCCGATCGAGCTCATCCTTGCCGACCTTATTCATTGCGGCTGAGAATTTGTTCAGGAAACCGTTCATGGGGCGAGCATATTTGTCGCCATCGCGGTACAGCGCGAAGAATCTGACGATCAGCTCTTCGTCTTTCGCGCGATTATTCTGGCTGGCAAAGACTGCTCGCCACGCCGGGAATTGGTTCAGCTCGCGGACGCGTTCAATGAATGGGCCGAGACTGACACAGTTGCGGATTTCTTGAGGCGAAAGGCGAATGCCGCCTGTGTTTATACGCTCGAATACGAAGTAGATGCTGTCCAGCACGTCTTCTGGCTTATCCTGTTTGAACACGGTCGCATGGACGATCGAATCGTCGAGCTTCAGAACATCGGAAGGATCGAGAGTCTTGTAAGTGCGGTTAAGCCACGGCTCCCGCACGCCTTGCAGCTTGAACTCCTTCCCACGAAGGATGCCGTCGTAGAAGGCTTGCAACGTTCTAAGGCGTTGCTGTCCGTCTATCACTAGGTGCTCGTTGGTCTCAGCCTCTTTGTAGAGAAAGATTCCAGGGACCGGCAGGCCCATCAAAAGGGACTCGATGAATTTCGACGCGTGCTTGGGAGTCCAAACAAACTGACGCTGAAAATCGGGAATGCGAAAAGCTTCTCCGCGCATCCGCTTCACCAAGCTATCTACTGTGTAATCGGCGCCGTAGCTTGAGATGCTGAATTTGGTCGCGCCCGGATCATCGAGAAGTGTTTCATCCTCGACCCCCTCCTCCAGCGCCAAATCGAATTCGTCCTTTCGAACATCGTCATCCCGAATATCTTCTGGCGCGTCGGTGCTCACAGCTTTTCCTTAGGAACGGCAGGTCAGATCGCACACACCACACAGCCTCGCTTGCTGCAAGTCTCACAAGTAGCCCTTCGCGCGGCAGCACTGCCGGCTTCGCTCCCGGGCGATGACGACGCGAGCGGCTAAGGCGGAAGGGCCCGCGCCTCGCTCAGACCAACACTACGCTGCCGCTCAAGGGCGAGTTTTCCAAGACAATCGAGCGCAAACCTGCCGCAGTGCTCCATCAGATTTCATGAAAGCCAGCGAATGGTGAGGGGAAAGTGTGGGCTAGCCACCGAGGGCGTCACAAAAGATGCTGATATTGCAATGTTATAGGCGGGATTCTGGCGTTCCTACCGCGGAACTCAACTCAAAGGTCTCACACTGGCGGCTTAGATCGTTGTCTCTTCCGTGAAATTTTTTTGGGGGCATCTTCGGGGGCATTTAGCTCCGAACCGGATCCACAAAAGCGTTAAAGATCAGTCAACTACGTTCGCAAGCGTGGTAGGGTCATCGCCCACCATCCCTGCCGGCGCGGCCTGTTCATCCGCCCGCCCGCATTTTCCGCGTGAGACGCCATCGCCTCTGTCGGCCGGAATGGGCTGACGTGTCGGTCACGTCCGGTCCCGGTGCGTCGGCACGGCCGATGGACGCTTTGCCCCCTGCGCTCGCAAGGTCAGCGTCGCAGGGGCGAGCGGCGCGGCAAAGGGCACCGCCTCCACTGCCTCGACCAGGATCGGTCCGTTCCTTCTGTCCGATTGCACGATCAGCTGGGCCAGGCCGTTGAACAGCGAGCGTTGCGAACCCTTGTCGCTCTCCAGGCAGTTGGGATCGCCATTGCCGACGCCGATCAGCTTGCCCGCGCCGGACACCCTGAACCCGAGCTTGTGGTTCGCGGTCGGCACCGCCCGGCCTCGCGCGTCGAGCGCCTCGACCTTCACCAGCGCCAGGTCAGCGCCGTCGGCATCGATCGAGAGCCGGTCGGCGGTCATCCGCAGCGCGCGGGCCGGGCCGGTCGTCTCGTGGCGCTCGGTCAGCACCACGCGACCGCCCCGCCGCCCGCGCGCCTCGATCATGCCGGGCTGGTACACCGCCTTCCAGGCGAGATGCCCGAAGCGTGGCATCTTCTGGCTGCCGAGGCTTCGCCCATTCACCAGCAACTCGACTTCATCCAGGTTCGAATAGACCCAGATCGTCATCTCTTCACCTTCGCGGCCCTGCCAGTTCCAGTGCGGGAAGAGGTGAAGGCTCGGCTCGGGTCGCCACCAGGCACGGTAATAATGGAAATAATCCTTCGGGAAGCCGCACATGTCGACGATCCCGAACTGCGAGCTGATCGACGGCCAGCCATAGGGCGTCGGCTCGCCGCGATAATCAAAGCCGGTCCAGGCGAACCCGCCGGCCAGCCACTCGCGCGACCCGTAGACACTCCACCATTGCTCCGGCGTCTCGCCCCAGGGCACCACGCCGTCATAGCTGTTGACGGTGTTCCGAGCCGCATCGCTGCTATACTCGCCCCGGGTCGAGATCGCGCTCGACGTCTCCGATCCGAACACCGGCCGGGTCGGGTGCTTGCGGTGAAACTCGTCCGGAAGCTTCAGATTATAGTTGAACCCGATGATGTCGAGCGGGTCGGACACGCCCTGCTCGTTAGTGCCGTTGACGGCGGCGGACACGACGCGGGTCGGATCGAGCGCGTGACAGCGCCGCACCATTGCCGCTGCGATCGCAGCGCCCTGTCTCGCCATGTCGCCCGATTGCAGCAGCCACTCCTCGTTGCCGATCGACCAGATGATGATGGAGGGCGAATTGCGATGGCGCTTCACCATCAGCTCAAGCTCCTGCAGCCCTTCGGGGTTGGAGCTCATCTGCCGGGTCTCGCACATCATCATCACGCCTTGCCGGTCGCATGCCTCGACCCATTCGGGCGTCGGCATGTTGTGCGATGTGCGGACTGCGTTGCAGCCCATCTCCTGCAGTACAGACAGGCGGAACGCCTGCAGCCGGTCAGGCAGTGCGGCGCCGACACCGGCATGGTCGTGATGGTTGCAGGTGCCCTGGATCTTGAGCGGCCTCTCGTTGAGGAAGAAGCCCTTGTCGGCATCGAACCGCGCGCTTCGGACACCGAACGACACACGCTCGGCGTCGCGCACCGTCGCCCCGCTCAACACCCTGACGACGGCTGAGTAGAGATAGGGCTGACCGGGCGCCCAAAGCTGCGCGGCGGCGATCGTCGCGCCGGCCGAAAAATCCGCCGACGCGCCAGCCGCGATCCGCTGGGCCGGAGCGGTCGCCGTTGCGACCGTGCGCCCGGAAGCGTCGAGGATCGTCCACTCGATCGCCGCCTCGGCGGGCTGATCGCCCTCATTCTCGACGATCGTGGCAAGATCGAGCGTCGCCGCGCCGGCCGCCGGTGTCGCGCGGACGACGCTGTCCCATTTGCCGAGATGGAGCGGGTCCTGCCTGGTCAGCCAGACATGGCGGTACAACCCGGCGCCTTCGTAGAACCAGCCGTCGCCGAAGCTCGCATCGAGCCGGACCGCCACGCAGTTGCGGCCGCCATACACCAGGAAATCAGTCACATCGAAGCGGAAGGGCGCGTAGCCATTGTCGTTGCGGCCGATGAAGCAGCCGTTGACGAACACCACGGCGTCACGCAGCGCCCCGTCGAACTCGATCCAGACGCGCCGCCCGCGATCGCTTTCCGGCAGGTCGAATGTGCGGCGATACCAGCCGATACTGGTCTCGGGATAGCGGCGGCCGAGCGGCTTATAGCCGTGGGAGCGCAGCTTGCTCTCGCCCTCGCCGCCCTCGTCATTCACGAAGGGCAGCTCGACGGCCCAGTCGTGCGGCAGGTCCAGCAGCCGCCACCCGCTGTCGTCGAACGCAGCCTTGGCGATCTTGAAGTCGCCGGTCTTGGCGAAGTCGCTCTGCCCGGCGCCATAGCCGAAATCCTTGGTGGGATCACTGGCGTGCCCGAACGCGAACCTCCAGCCAGCGTCGAACGGCAGCTCGTCGCGCGGGAGCAGGCCCAAGTTCAAACGCGCCGTCGAAGGCGATTCAGATGACGGTGCGGCGAAGCCGGCTCCAGGCAGCATCGTGGCGGCGGAAAGGGCCAGGCCCGATGCCACCACGTCCCGGCGAGTGAGGTCGTCCATGAGAGCTCCCGAACGTGAGGTGGAGCCTGATACCAGATCGCTCGCCGGTGCCGAGGCAAAATCGAGGCGACCGCGGGAACACCGGGCGTATCGAAAGGCTCGAACCTCGGTGGCCCAGCGGTGATCGCCGGCGCGGTTGCGATGCTCAGCAGGAAGCGCCGCGGCCGCCACGCAGATCTGGGCACGATCTGTTTCTGGTGTTTGTCGGGGGTGTTCGCGACGATGAGCGTGCTTTCGTTCATGCGATGGGCGGCGAATAACCACCTGCTTCTGCTCGGGGCGCTCGCGATGATATGCGCCTGTCTCGGCCGGACCGCAGCGCGGCGGCGCTGGCGCCAACAATGGCCGAGGATCCATCTCACCGGCATGGGAGCGTGCTACATCGCGATGCTGACCGCCTTTTATGTCGACAACGGCAAGAACCTCCCGCTGTGGCGGGATCTTCCGGAGATCGCACTGGGGATCTTGCCGAGCGCGATCGGCGTGCCGGCCATCCTCGTCGCGTTGCTTCGGCACCCGCTCGCACGCGGCTTAGGCCGTTCGGGGCCGAGCATCGCCCCGTCCGGAGGTTCAGACTGAGCCGGCGAAGGCATGACCGGCAACAGGCACTTGCCTGCTTCGTCGCCGATGCGCTGTGCCCAGGTATCGCCCCCGTGAGCCTATCCGGCAAACTACGCATGGCGCCACCCCCGCCGGGGCGCCAGATTCACCGCAAGTATATGTTGCGCCATTTGCAAGACGCGTCGCGACAATGGGGAACAGGACAATGAAGCTGCTGCTCAGGAACATCGCCATGGTCGCGGCATTGACCGTCACGCCGGCACTCGCCGCCCCGGCCAACGCCCAGTCCCATTCCGATCACGCCCAGGCACCTGCCGCCGCCGCGTCGCCGACGGCGCCCACCCCGAATTGCCCGATGATGCAAGGCATGATGGCGGGCGGGCAGATGATGGGCGACATGAAGCCGGGTCAGCAGCCCGTCGGCAAGGCGCCAGGACCGAAAGGCGACAAGGGCGCCGACGGGATGATGGCGGGCGGCGGCATGTCCTGCATGGACGCAGCACCCGCCTCCGCAGCCCAGCCCGCTCCGACTACGACTCCGGCGCCGGACTCGGCAGCTCCGCCCACGCACGACCACGATCATTCGGGCGTGGCGGCTCCTCAGTAGACGTCACGCGCGATGCCGATCCTGGATATGCGGTGCGGGTCCGGCGGCTTTCGCCTGCGGCCCGACCCCGCGCCCGCGAGGCATCGCTGATGGTCACGGTCCGGCGGAGGCACTGTGCCATTCGTTCCGCGTCGATGGAGTCCTGAGTCATGGCAATGAAGATGAAAGCTGCCATTTTCCTCGAGCCCGGTCGAATCATCCTGGGCGAAAAGCCCGTGCCCGATGTCGGGCCGCTCGATGCGCTCCTCCGGATCACCACCACGACGATCTGTGGGACGGACGTGCATATCCTGAAAGGCGAATATCCGGTCGCCCGGGGCCTGACGGTGGGACATGAGCCGGTCGGCATCATCGAGAAGCTCGGCTCGGCGGTTGCCGGCTATCGCGAGGGCCAGCGGGTGATCGCCGGCGCCATCACCCCCTCGGGCACCTCGAACGCCTCTCTGTGCGGCTTCCACTCGCAATGCGGCGGCGCGCATGACCATGGCTGGAAAGCGATGGGAGGGTGGCGCTTCGGCAACACGATCGACGGCGCACAGGCGGAATATCTGCTCGTGCCCGATGCGATGGCCAATCTCTCGCCGGTGCCGGAGGGCCTCACCGACGAACAGGTGCTGATGTGTCCGGACATCCTCTCGACCGGATTCAGCGGCGCTGAATCGGGCCGGATCCGAATCGGCGACACGGTCGCGATATTCGCGCAGGGCCCTATCGGCCTGTGCGCCACAGCGGGTGCGAGGCTGATGGGGGCGACCACCATCATCGCGGTCGATACCGTGCCCGAAAGGCTGGCGATCGCCCGAACGATGGGGGCCGATCACGTCGTCGATTTCAGCAAGATCGATCCGGTCGACGAAATCCGCCGGATCACGGATGGCCGGGGCGTCGATGTTTCGATCGAGGCGCTCGGGCGGCAGGCGACGTTCGAGGCGGCGCTGCGCGTGCTCCGGCCGGGCGGCACGCTCTCGTCGCTCGGCGTTTATTCGGAGGATCTGCGCATCCCGATCGACGCCTTTTCCGCAGGTCTCGGCGACAACAGGATCGTCACGACGCTGTGTCCTGGCGGCAAGGAACGGATGCGACGGCTGATGGACGTCGTCGCCTCGGGTCGGGTGGACACGGGGGCTCTCGTCACCCATCGCTTCGCGCTCGACGATATCGAGAGCGCCTACGAACTGTTCGCCAACCAGCGGGATGGCGTGCTGAAGGTCGCGATCCGGCCCTGACGGGCCAGCCGGTCAATCCGCATCGCCGGATGCGGCCGATTCCTGCGCTATCGCGCAGGACGGGGGCACCCATCGCGCCAGTGCATCGACGAGGCTGGGGGCGATGGAGGCAGCGGCGGCCGGGCTTGGCACCGTATCGGTCGACCGTACCCGCGCGATCCCGGCGGCGGCGAGTTTCGCGAGATCATTGGGGCCCGCCAGACAATGCGTGGCGACCGCTTCGACGCGGGCCGCGCCGGCCGCATGGAGCAACTCGGCGCAGCGCGCCAGGGTGGCGCCGCTCGAGATGAGATCGTCGACCAGCACGACCGGTCGGCCCCGCACGCCCTGAATGCCGGCGATGGCGAGCTCTACCTGACGGTCGCCGAGGCGGTTCTTCTCCCCGACAAGGACCGGGAGGCCCAATGGTCCTGCCACCGATTCCACCCATGGCCGGGACTCCGCATCGGGACCGATCAGGACGGTGTCCGGCGTGATTCCGGGGCGGAGCATGTCGGCCAGGGTCATTGCGGCCGAGACCGCGACCGCATCGATCCCCGGCAGCACCTCGGCCAGCGAAGCCACGCGGTGGAGATGCGGATCGACGGTCACCAGACCGTCGACATGCGCCGCGAGCAGCCTGCCGATCACTTTCTGGCTCACTGCCTCACCAGGCCGAAATGCCATGTCCTGGCGCATATAGCCCAGATAGGGCGCCACCAGGATGACATGGCGCGCGCCGCGATCCCGCAGCGCCGAGGCCGCCAGCAGCAATTCGACCAGTTTATCGTTGGGATGGTCGAGCGAGCGATAGAGAATGGCGGTGCGTTCCGTGGCCGCGACCTGGACGAGGCTCTCTCCGTCGGGAAAGTGTCGCAACTTGATTGCCCGGCAGGCGATCCCCAGCACATCCGCCAGGCGTCGGGCCGCCGGAAGGCACTCCTCGAAGCTGTGGATGGTTGCTGTCATGACAGGAGCCGGTAGCCCGAGCCTTCGGCGGCGAGGTCGCAGGCAAAGCGCAACCCCGTCTCGGATTGCGCGTGGATCCGGTAGAGGGGCTCGCCCCGGCGCACCTGGTCGCCGACCTTGCGCAGAAGATCGATGCCGGCACCCTTGTCCATCGGCGCGCCGGCGAGCCGCGCGATGCGGGCGATCAGGTGGCAGTCGATCGCGGCGACAGAGCCATCCTCCTCGGCGAGAATCTCGCTGCGCAACGCCCCCGGACGGAAGGTCTCGGTCTGCGCGCCCTGCGCACTGATGAGCCGTTCCATTGCCGCAAGCGCCTTGCCCGATGCCAGAATATCAAGCGCGCGCGCATAGCCGCGCCCGCCTTGCAGCTCGGGATCGAAATCGAGCACGCGCCCGGCCAGCAGCAGCGCCCGTTCGCGCAGATCGTCCGGCGCATCGGCGTCGTTGCGCAGCACGGCCATCACGTCGCGCGCCTCGAGCACCGGCCCGATGCCGCGCCCGATCGGCTGCGTGCCATCGGTCAGGATGACGTCGATCGTCAGCCCGATCTTGTGCGCGACATATTCGAAGAGCTTGCGCAATCGCACGGCCTCGCCTTGCGAGCGGACCTTGGCGGTGGGTCCGACCGGAATATCGATCACCATATGGGTTGAACCGGCGGCGAGCTTCTTGGACAGGATCGAGGCAACCATCTGTTCGAACGTGTCGATGCGGAGTGGCCGTTCGACCGAAATCAGGACATCGTCGGCCGGAGACAGATTCATGCGCCCGGCCCAGGCGAGGACCGCCTTCTCGCTCGCCACGATCGCCCGCATGCGTTCGGCCGACAGGTCGACGGTCGCGAGCACCTCCATCGTATCGGCAGTCCCCGAGGGCGAGGTGATGGCGCGCGACGATGTCTTCGGTATGATCAGGCCATGGGCCGCCACGATCGGGACAACGATCATCGACGTTCGATTACCGGGAATGCCACCGATGCAATGCTTGTCGACCACCAGCGGCGCGTGCCAGTCGAAGCGGTCCCCCGCATCGGCCATCGCGCGCGTCAGGGCGAGCGTTTCCTGGGTGGTCATGAAGCCGGCGCAGGCGACGAGGAAGGCGCCGATTTCCATCGGCGAATAGCGATAGGCCGCGACATCGGTGATGATCGCCGCAATCTCGCTGTCGCTGAGGACGTCGCCACCGATCTTGCGCCGCACCGCCTCCAGGCTGCGGGGCAGCTTGGCTTGCGCGATCGACACGCTGTCCCCTTCCGCCAGGCCCAGTCGCCGGAACGCCTGCTCGCCAAGACCGATCTCGCCGACGCCGACGATATGCGGATCATCGCTGATCGCCAGCGTCGCGAGAATAGCGCCGGCGTTTCCGGTGATCTCGATCTTGCGCATGGCCTGGAACTGCTCAGCGCCATAGCCATCGGCCGAGCGCAGCAGGAATGCCGTATTTTCGGGATGCGTGTCGATCGCCACGCGCCTGATCTTCAACATCGATATCTCCGGTCGGGCACGCTGTGGCTTATCACAGGATGGTCAGACGAGCGGTTTTCATGACGAGGCCTGGCGAAGCAATATGGGCAACATGAGCATTCCGACGCCGACGCTTGCGACAAGCGGCAAAGCGGCCCGCCAGCCTCTGCTCCAACCGGCGAGGCTGATCGCCGCGCCCGCCTTGAAGAGGGTGTTGAGCATGATCGGCGCGGCGAGGACAAGGCCGGCGGTTCGAGCGTCAAGCGTTCCGGACGGCAGTCCGCCCATGGTGATGATGGCTGAATCGACATCCACCATGCCGGACAGCGCAAGCACGGTCGCGAGCCCCGCGTCACCGAACCTGTGCAATACCCAGCGCGAGACGAGCGAAAGGACCATCACCAGCGCCATCAGGCCGAGGGCCGGCAGGATGTCGAACGGGTTGCGGACCGCGACTTCCTCGGCCGGCTGGACCGGACGTCGCATCGCGATGCGCAGATGCCAGAGAGTCGCCAGCGCGCTCATGAGCGCGGCGGGAACGACGAGCATCGCCAGCGCGGGAAAGGCGAAGGGCGCCAGCACCGCGACCAGGACGAGCACGCGCAGGAACATGACTGTCGACGCGGTGGCAATTCCCGCGACGAGAATGGGGGCGCTCTCTTCGCCATTGCGCAGCCGGGTGGCCAGGGCCGCCGTGACGGCGGTCGACGAGACCATCGCCCCGGCGCCCGCGGTCGCGATCGTGCCGCGCGATGCCCCGAGGCGCTTGCTGGCGACATAGCCCGCGAACGAGAAGCCGGAAACCATCACGACGACCATCCATAGCTGGCGCGGGTTCCAGGCATCGAAGGGACCATAAGCGCGGTCCGGGAGCAGCGGCAGGATCACCATGGCGATCAGCGCGAACCGGGCGATCGCATTCACCTCGGCTTCGCTCAGCCGTTTGATCCAACCGTGAAGCTGCGGGCGCATGGCCAGCACCAGCGTGATCACCACGGTAAGGACCGTGGCGAGCGTCGCTTGCTGAGTGGTGGCGAGAAATCCGCAGCTGAGCGTCAGCAGGCCGACCAGGCTCGCCGTCCCGCTCACCTTGTCGGCACGACGCGCCAGCGCTGCATAGCCAAGCAGGACCAGGGCCGCCGCCGCCGCGAGGAGGAGGGCCGCGACAATGCCGTCGATCGAGCGAATCACGCCGGCCATGCCGCCAGCCAGGCCGAGCAGCCCGAACGTGCGAATACCCGCGAAACGGGAACCCGGCTGCTCGTTACGCAGCGCCCATCCGCGCTGGATGCCGACCAGCAGCCCAAGGGCGAGCGAGAGGCCGATCGCCCCGATCGTGTCGATATCGGTCGCCCCCAATCAATCTCTCCGTTGTTCCGGCATGTCTATCCGAGCAAACGCCCGGTTCCGGATATCACGCGGCGGCCTGTCCAGCGTCAGGCAACCTTCCGATCGGCGATCATGTCCGTCCATTCACGCCGACACTTACTCACAGGTCGCCGCGCAAGCGATGCTGACGGTCGCTTGTCGTGACTCAGGACTGGCTACTTGCGAGCGTGCGCGGCGAATCGCCAGCAGGAGCTTCTGATAGTTCCTGACAAACTGGCTGTGGATCGACCGGGCTTCGCTGCCATTGGCGGCATGCCCGAGGACCCGGTGCGCCCGGGCTCTCCCGAGCAAATAGGGAATATCGAGCACGTCCATGGATCACCTCCTCAGGCAAAGGGTGGCATTCGATCGATGCGGCGTCACGACCGATGCCGCCGAACTGCCTGTTCCCCACGAGCCTGTTTGTAGCTCTTGAGCACGGCTCGCATGTCCGCAACGGCGTGCTCGCGAGCCCTTGCGTCGCGAATTTGCGCGAGCTCCCGCTTCAGGCCCGTCGCGAAATCGGCGTAGCTGTTCTGCCAATCCGGCCCGATCGCCGCCTGCAGTTGCGGGTCACCAGTCCTGGTTCGCGCGGCCGGCTTCGCGGGTGCGAGGTGATAGACCTCTCCGATCTCCTGCACGAGGACGGAGGGAGCGATCTGCCTGGCCTGAGCCAGCTGGCGCAGCGCCTCGATCGAGGCGGATTCTCCATGACCAAGGAAAAGGCTGCCGCCGATTGGCCGGCGAGCCTCCATCCAGGCCAGCAGGCCATCCTGGTCGGCATGCGCCGAGTAACTCTCGATCCGGCGGATCTGCGCGCGGACCACGATATCTTCGCCCCAGATCCGCACGCGCGGGGCGCCTTCGAGGATCACGCGACCCAGCGTTCCCTCGGCCTGGAAGCCGACGAACAATATTGTCGCTTCCCGCTTGAAGAGGTTGTGCTTGAGGTGGTGCCTGATACGTCCCGCCTCGCACATGCCCGACGCCGCCAGGATGATCGCCCCCGATACGCTGTTGAGACGGATCGACTCGGCAGTCGAATCGACGAAATGAAAGGCAGTGTTTCGGAAGATGTTTTCGCCGTTCGTGTCTTCCAGCGTCTCGGCATATTTCGCGAAGACGCTCGTCGCCTGGTTGGCGAGCGGAGAATCGACGAAGATCGGCACTGAAGGGATTCGCTTCGCGTCGATCAGTGCTGCCATATCGAGCAGAAGTTCCTGCGTCCGCTCGAGCGCGAACACCGGTATGATGAGATTGCCGCCGCGCGCCCGCGCGCTTTTGATCTCGGTCTCGAGCAAAGCGCGGCGTTCGAGGATCGTCAGATCCTCCCGCTTGCGGTCTCCATAGGTGGATTCGCAGATGACGTGATCGAACCCGGCGGGGCTTTCTGGATCGGGATGGAAGGCCTTGTGCTCGGGCCCGATGTCGCCCGAGCAGAGGATATGGGTGTCATCGACCAGCAGCTCGACCGAGGCCGATCCCAAAATATGTCCGGCATTCCACAGACGAGCCTTGAAGCCGGGAGCGGGCTCGAACCATTCTTCGAGCGCTATCGTTCGGGCCTGCCTCCAGGCAGCCATCGCATCCTGCTCGGTATAGATGGGCTCGATGTCCGGAAGGTCAGCGCGATCCTTGCGCCGATTGCGTCGGGCGGCGTCGCCCTCCTGGATACGGCCGGCATCGGCGAGCATGAATTCGAGCAGCGCCGCGGTCGGCTCAGTGCACCAGATATCGCCGGCGAAGCCCTCGGCGACGAGACGGGGCAGCAAACCGCTGTGATCGATATGCGCATGCGTCAGGATGACCGCATCGACATCGCGGGCATCGAATGCGAAGGCACCGCGGTTCAACGTCTCCAGCGTCCTCGAACCCTGAAACAGACCGCAGTCGACGAGGACGCGCTTTCCACGGTGACGGAATTCCATGCACGAGCCCGTGACGGTGCGCGCCGCGCCATGGAAAGCAAGGGTGAGTCTGTCCGTCATGTCGCGCGCCGATGGTTGATCCATGAACGATCGTTACGCTGATGGACCGGAGCCCGACACTTGGTATGTCTACCTATTGATGGTTTGCCGCGGCGCCAGCCTCGCGGTTCGGGGACATGATTTGGAAGAAACGGCCGGGGGCCGCCCTCGCTCGACCGAGACCGACGATCCTATCGCCCCATATTCTGCTGCGCGGCGGGAACACCTGAGGAGATCGGGAATCGGCGGCGTCATAACGATGGCCCTTTCTTTTGCGGGAGTATGATGATGGCGATTCGGGATCGACTGGAATGAAGATATCGGTTGATGGCATCATGGCCTGGCCAGCGTCGCCCGAGGGAGAGCCGCGTACCGAAGCGACGCGCATGAGCGCGCAATCCGCCGAAAACACCATCGAATGAGCGTTCTGATCATCGCCGCCCTCGCGCTGCTCGAGGCCGGGACAGGCGACCCTGGCACAAAGCCGGGGGCGCCGGTTCCGATGATCGCACCGGCAGGAAGCGAACAGGGAATTCCGGCGCCGGCAATCCCGGTCGCAGCCGCAGAATTGCCGCCGCATGTCGCCGACGCCGACGCGCCCTTCAAGGAAGCGCCCGTTGCCACGGAGTCCGGCCCCAAGGAGGACCAGGCAGATATCGTCGTCACCGTACGCGGGCGCTCGGCGCCCGGCGACCCGATCGAGGCAGTCAATTTCAAGGCATTCGCGGCCACACAGGCAATCGACCGTGCCTTGGTCGGCCCCGCCGCACTCGCCTATCAGCACACCGTGCCGGCTCCGGTGCGGAGCGGCGTGCGCAATGTCCTCAACAATCTCCACGAGCCCGATGTCTTCCTGAACTATCTGCTGCAGCTCAAGCCGGGCAAGGCGGCGGAGACCTTCGCGCGCTTCGCGATCAATTCGACGATCGGCGTCGGCGGGCTGTTCGACATCGCGAAGCGGCGCCCGTTCAAGCTGCCGCGTCGCCATAACGGCTTCGCCGACACCTTCGGCTATTATGGCGTGAAGCCCGGGCCCTTCCTCTACCTGCCGCTGATCGGCCCGACGACGGTGCGCGACCTCATCGGCGGCGGCCTCGATCGCTTCGTGCTGCCGCTTGCGGTCGGCAGGCCCTTCAACCGGCTCACCTTCACCATACCGGTCGGGGTGGTCAGCGCGCTCGATCATCGCGCCGAATTCGACGAGCAGCTCCATATCCTGCACGACGGCGCCGCCGATCCCTATGCTGCCTCGCGCGACTTCTATCTACGCCGGCGCCAGGCCGAGATCGACGGGCTTCACGGCAAGCGCCATGGCGCCGCCAAGCCCGAATCCGCGCCCGCCGCGGTTTCCGCGGAGCCGACGGCGCCCGCGCAAAAAAGTCCGGCGCCCGACTGAGGTTCACCCCCGCCGCGCCGTCCAACGCATATCGCGAAGGAGCACTGCATGGGGTATAACCGACATTCTGGATTGCCCGGGCGCGGCCGCCGGTGACTGCCTTTCGGGACAGGCAGATCGTCGTCACCGGCGCCGCAGGCGGCATCGGATCGCTGGTTGCAGCCCAGCTCGCCGCAGCAGGGGCCAATGTCATCGGCGTCGACCGGGCCGATTGCCCGAACTGCGCCGAGACGCTGCGCACCGACCTTTCGACTGAGGCGGGGCTGGCCGATCTCAGCGCCGATCTCGCCGGGCGGCGCGTCGACATCCTCGTCAATCTCGCCGGCATCCAGAATTTCGGCCCGCTCGCGGCGCAGAACCCGGCCGGCATCCGGCTCGGCTTTGCGGTCAATCTGATCGCGCCGGTCACGCTCGCGCGGGCGGTTCTGCCGCAGATGCTCGAGCGGGGCGCCGGCCATATCGTCAATATCGGCTCGGTGATGGGCTCGATCGCCTATCCGCATTTCGCCGCCTATTCGAGCAGCAAGGCGGGCCTGCGCGGCTTCAGCGAGGCGCTCCGCCGCGAGCTCCACGGCCTCGGCATCGCCGTGACCCATATCGCGCCGCGCGCCGCGCGCACCGGCTTCAACGACAGCCGCGTCGCCCGCTTTCTCGCGATGACGAAGATGAAGGTCGACGAGCCCGACAGCGTCGCCGGCGCCATCGTCTCGGCAATCGCGGGCCGCAGGAAGGATGTCGTGATCGGCGCGGCCGAACGCTTCCTCATCGCCGCCAACGGCCTCGCGCCGCGGCTGATCGATGCCGGCCTCGCCCGGCAGACGGCAGCCGCGCGCGCGCTTTTCACCTCGTGAACGAAGCAGGACGACCGACATGCAGATATTGAAGAAATGGGGCAGCACCGCCTTTGCCATCATCGCCTTCGGCTTCGGCGGCAGCGCCAATGCCTCGAACGACCCGGCAATGGATGCCCAGGTCAGCCATATCGACAATGAATGGGCGCGGATCAAATATCAGGTCAAGGACAGCGACGCCCGGGTGCGCCAGATGGACGCGCTGGCGAAGCAGGCGGCGGCGGTGGTGGCGCGCTATCCCGGCCGCGCCGAGCCCCTGTTGTGGCAGGGCATCGCCACCAGCGAGGAAGCGGCGATGGCCAATGTCTTCCATCAGCTGAGCCTCGCGACCACGGCGCGCGACATCCTGCAAAAGGCAGCGAAAATCGATCCGAAGGCGGCCAAGGGCGGCGTCGTGATGAGCCTCGGCGTGCTCTACTACAAGGTGCCCGGCTGGCCGGTCGGCTTCGGCAGCAAGGAAAAGGCGCAGCATTATCTGCAGAATGCGCTGGTGCTCGATCCCGACGGGCTCGACGCCAATTATTTCTACGGCGATTTCCTGATCGCGCAGGGGGACTATGCCAAGGCCAAGCTCTATCTCGCCCGCGCGCTGAAGGCGCCGGTCAACCCGCATCGCCCGGTCTGGGATTCGGGGCGCCGCGCCGATGTGCGCGAGCTGATCGCCAAGGCCGACAAGCATCTCGGCTGATCGGGGCGGCACCGCAGCCATGCCGATCTGGCACGCCATCGGGCGGCAACTCGAACATCCCCGCGGCGCCTGGGGGCGCATCACCGGCGCGGCGATGCGCCTCGCCAATGGGCGGCCCAATGCGCTCGCGATCGAGGCGCTCGACATCGAGCCCGATCATGTCGTGCTCGATCTCGGCTGCGGCCCCGGCGCAACCGTCGCGGCGATGGCGCGCCGGGCGCCGCTCGGGGTCGTGCACGGCCTGGATCAATCAGCGACGATGATTGCCCAGGCCGCCCGCGCGAACCGGCGCGCGCTGCGATCGGGCCATGTCTGCCTGGCCCGGGCGCGTTTCGAGCGACTGCCCTATCGCGACGGCGGCATCGATCGGATCCTGGCCTCGAACGTCATCTATTTCTGGCGCGATGTCGGCGCGGTGGTCGCCGAAATGCGGCGCGTGCTCCGCCCCGGCGGCCGGATCGTCATCTACGCCACCGATGCAGCGGCGATGAAGCGCTGGAAATTCGCCGGGCCCGACACCCACCGGCTGTTCGACGCCGCCTCGCTGGCCGCCGCCCTCGGTAGCGGCGGCTTCGACGAGCGCGACATCGCCGTGCGGGGGGTCCGGATCAGCGGCGCGATCAACGGACTGATTGCGGTGGTCTCGGCTGGAGCCGCGCGATGAGGCATTGGACTGAGGTGCCGCGGCGGCAGCGGCGTCTCGCGATCAACAAGGAGAATATCCCCATGCGGGAAGACGGCATCAAGCGTTTCGTCAGCGAGCGGTTCCAGGCGCGGCTGGCGGCCCGGCCCGATCCGCATTTCGCGTCGTGGCGCGCGGTGTCGGTGGCGGGCGGCGCGCTCGGCGCAACGCTCGGCTATCGCGGCGCTACCGAGGACCGGCTGTTCCTCGAAGCCTATCTCGATGCGCCGATCGAGGCAGTCGCGTCGCGGGCGCTGCAGCGCGAGATCGGGCGGGCGAGGATCGTCGAGATCGGCTGCCTCGCCGCCATCTCGCCCCTGGCGCTGGTGCGGCTCTGGGCCGAGACCGCCGTCGAGTTCGCCGATCGCTATGATGTCGCCGTCGCGACTCTCAGCGCGTCGCTGCGCCGGCTGATCACCCGTGCCGGCGTGCCGATCGTCGAGCTCGCCCCGGCTGACCCGACCCGGATCGCCGAACCCGAACGCTGGGGCAGCTATTATGACGATGCGCCGATGGTCTGCGCCGGATGGACTCATAGTGGTGCCGCCGGTCTCGGCCGGTTCCGCACCCGGACGGAGCGGGCGGCATGAGCGCGATCATCGACGCGATCCTGGCGCGCGCCGCCGGGATTCCCGATGCGATCGCGTTCGACGATGGCGAGAGCGTGGTCCGCTACCGCGACCTCGGCCGCCAGATCGAGACGGTCGCCTCGGTAATCCGGTTCAGCCTGGGCAGCATCGCGCCCGGCGCTGTCGCCATCGCCAAGGGCAACGGCACCAACTGGGCACTCGCCGATCTGGCGCTGCTGTCGCTCGGCATCCCCTGCGTGCCGCTGCCGCCTTTCTTTTCCGACGGCCAGAAAGCGGCCGTGCTGAAGGATGCCGGCGCCATCGCGCTGATCGAGCGGCGCGGCGTCACCCTTTTGCCGGGCTCACCGGCGGATATCCCGGCTGGTACCGCCAAGATCACCTACACCTCCGGCTCGACCGGCGATCCCAAGGGCATCTGCCTGAGTGAAGCAGCGATGCTGGCGACCGCGCAGGCGATCGTCGCGCGACTCGGCGCCGGCATGGCGGGGGTCCATCTTCCCGTCCTGCCGCTGCCGGTGCTGCTCGAAAATGTCGCCGGCCTGTATGCGAGCCTGCTCGCGGGCGGCACCTATGCCACCCGCCGTGCCGACGCGCTCGGCCTCGCTTCGCCCTTCCGCCCCGATTTTCCGACACTGCTCGGCGCAATCGAGGAAGCGCGTGCGACGAGCCTGATCCTGGTGCCCGAGCTGCTCGCCGGGCTGGTCGCGGCGATGGAAGCGCGTGGCGCGCGGCTGCCGTTGCTCCGCCTCGTCGCGGTCGGCGGCGGGCGAGTCCCGGTCACCCTGCTCGATCGCGCCGCCGCGCTCGGGCTGCCGGTGATCCAGGGCTATGGCCTGACCGAGTGCGGCTCGGTCGTCTCGCTCGAGCAGCTCGGTGAAGCCGTGCGCGGCACGGTCGGGCAACCGCTCGATCATGTCAGGGTGTCGCTCGCCGCTGACGGCGAGATCATCGTGCGGGGCATCGGCCATCTCGGCACGGTCGGCGCGCCGCGCGCGTCCGGCCCGATCAGCACGGGCGACCTCGGCACGATCGACGAGTCCGGCCGCCTCACCATCATCGGGCGGAAATCGAGCATGCTGATCACCGGCTTTGCGCGCAACGTCGCGCCCGAATGGATCGAGGAGGTCCTGTGCGCCCAGCCCGAGATCGCCCAGGCACTGGTTCACGGCGAGGGCGATGCAGCGCTGTCCGCGATCATCGTGCCGAGCGCGCTCACCGCCGATGCCGGCGCCGGCATCGCCGCCGCCAATGCGACCCTGCCGGATTATGCCCGGGTCGGGTCGTGGCGCCTTTCCCGGCCCTTTACCCCGCTCGACGGCACGCTCACCGCCAATGGCCGCCTGCGCCGCGCCGCGATCCTCGCCCGGGCGGCGAGCGCGCCCTTCTTCGACCAGCTCGTCGCCCGCACCGCCGGCGCCCGCAGCCGGATGCTGGCCACCCCCCAGCTCCGGGCCGGGCTTGCCGGCCGGATCGGGCGCGACACCTATCTCGCCTATCTCGCCCAGGCCTATCACCATGTCCGGCACACCGTGCCGCTGATGCAGCTGGCTCGCGGCCGGCTCGGCCGGTCGCCGATGCTGGTCGAGGCGCTCGACGAGTATATCGTCGAGGAAAGCGGCCATGAGCACTGGATTCTCGACGATATCGAAGCAGCCGGGGGCGATCCCGTCCGGGTCGTGGCGGACGGCCCCTCAGCGGCGACCGCGGCGATGGTCGACCATGCCTATGCGACGATCCGCCATGGCAACCCGGCGAGCTTTTTCGGCATGGTGTTCGTGCTCGAAGGCACCAGCATCGCGCTCGCCAGCCAGGGCGCCGAGGCGGTGCAGGCAAGCCTCGGCCTGCCGCCCGAGGCCTTCCGCTACCTCACTTCGCACGGAGCGCTCGACCAGGAGCATATGCGCTTCTTCGAATCGCTGATGAACCGGATCACCGATATCGAAGACCAGGAGGCGATCGTCGCGATGGCCGATCGCATCTTCGACCTGTTCGGTGGGATGTTCGCGGCGATCCCGCTCCCGCACCACGCCTGAAGGCAGCGCGCCATTCGCAACAATACGGACTGCGGACCGGCGCCCGACCCGTTATCGGCGTGCTCGACCGACCGGAGAGAAATCGTCGCGTACGAGGGTGAACAGATGGATGGCGAAGGGCTGGGCCGGGTGCTCGCGGAGAACCGCGCGCGCCTGATCCGCTTCTTCACCAGCCGCACCGGGAACGTCGACGAGGCGGAGGACGTCGTCCAGGAAATCTGGCTCCATGTGCAACGCACCGGGAGCGGGCCGATCGCGAACCCGCTCAGCTATCTCCACCGCGTCGGCATGAACCTCGTGATCGATCGGCTGCGCGGCGGGCGGCGGCGCACGGCGCGCGACACCGCCTGGGCCGAGGCGACCACGACGCTTGCTGGCGACGAAGCAGTCGACGAGACGCCTTCAGCCTTCGACCGGCTCGCCGGCCGCGAAGAGGCGGCCCGCGTGGCGACGGCGATCGCAGCGCTGCCGCCCGGCGCGCGGCGGGTCTTCACCTGGCACAGGCTCGAAGGCCGTCCGCACTCGGCGATCGCGGCCGAACTCGGCATCTCGCGCAGCGCGGTGGAAAAGCATATCGCCGTCGCGCTCAGGCATTTGCGGGCGACGCTCGATGATTGATCGCGCCGGCGCACTGGGGCGGCGACGGGGTCGCGGCGTCTTCTCGTCAAGGCGGGGGCATCCGCCGGAGGCAGGGATGCAATGACACAGGGAAACAGGCCAGATCCGTTCGAAGAGGCTGCCGGCTGGCACGCCCGGCTCGACGCGCCCGAGATGGATTGGGAGGCGTTCGGCGCGTGGCTCGACGCGCGGCCGGCGAACCGCGCCGCCTATGACCGGATTGCGATGCTCGATGCCGATATCGCCGCCGCCGCCCCAGCGATCGCCGTGCGCCTCCCCGCAAACGACGAACCGGAAGCCATCGCCCTTCCCCGCCGGCCGATCCTGTGGCTCGCCGGCGCCGGCGCGGCCGCGATGCTGGCGGTCGCGCTCGCCTTGCCGTCAATGATCACTCACCCCGCAGCGCCGCGCGACATCGCCACCCGGGCCGACGAGACCCGAAACCTGAAGCTTGCCGACGGCAGCAGCATCCGCATCGACCGCGCGTCGCGGCTGCGGGTGACCGAGGGCGCGTCGCCGGTCGTCGAGATCGCGCAGGGCACCGCCAATTTCAGCGTCCGCCACGATCCCGCCCGCAGCTTCATCGTCCGCGCCGGCGGTTATGAGGTGCGCGACGTCGGCACCCGGTTCGACGTCTCGTCTTCCAATGAGTCAGTCGTCGTCGCCGTTGCCGAGGGTGCGGTGAGCGTCGCCCGTTCGGGCCAGGACGACGGCGTCGCGGTGACGGCCGGCCAGCGGCTCGACCTCGCCGCGGGCGCTGCGCGGCGCAGCCGGGTCGATCCGGCGACGGTGGGCAGCTGGAGCTCGGGCCGGCTGGTATACGACAATGCGCCGCTCGCGCTGGTTGCCGGCGACATATCCCGCTATGCGGGCGCCCGGCTGGTCGTCGATCCCTCGGCGGCCGGCATGCGGTTTTCGGGAGTCTTGACCATTGGCGACGGATCGCATCTCGTCGACCAGGTTCAGAAACTCCTCCCGGTTCGTGCGCGCCGCGCTGGCGGCCTTGTTCATCTCGAGCGCGCTGGCTGAACCCGCCGCGGCGCACGGCCAGCGCACCAGCATCGACCTGCCCGAAGGAACGCTCGCCACCACGCTGCCCGCGCTCGCCCGCCAGGCCGGCATCACGATCGGCATGGCCGGCCGGCTGCCGGCGGTCCGCACCCCGGCAATCCACGCCCGGATCGACGTCGCCACCGCGCTGCGCCGGCTGCTCCGCGACAGCGGCTACCGTGCCGTCCAGGTCGATCCGGTGACCTGGCGGATCGAGCCCGCCCCCCACGCCCGCGCCAGGCCGGCCACCCGCGCCGCCGAGCCCGGCGCGATCGAGACGCCCGATATCATCGTCACGGCGAGCAAGCGCGGCGAGCGGCTGAGCGACCTGCCGCTGTCGATCAGCCTGCTGCCCGGCGATGTCGCCGGCCAGCCGGCCATCCGCCGCGGCCTTTCCGACCTGCTGACCCGAACCGAGAGCGTCTCCTCGACCAATCTCGGCCCGGGCCGCGACCGGCTGTTCCTGCGCGGCGTCTCGGACAGCCCCTTCAACGGCCCGACCCAGGCGACCGTCAGCCTGTTTCTCGACAATGCGCGGATCAGCTACGCCTCGCCCGATCCCGATCTCAAGCTCGTCGATATCGATCATGTCGAGGTCCTGCGCGGGCCGCAGGGCACGCTCTACGGCGCTGGGGCGCTCGGCGGCATCGTCAGGATCGTGACGGCGCAGCCCGATCTCGCCCGCTGGTCGGGCAGCGCCGCGACCGAGATTTCCACCGTCGCGCATGGCGGGCAAGGCTATTCGATCGAGGGCACCGTGAATGCCCCGATCGTGACCGGCAGGCTCGCCCTCCGTGCCTCGGCGTGGAGCGAGACCATGCCCGGCTGGATCGACGATACGGAACGGAACCTGCGCGACGTCAACCGCTCGCGCCGCAGGGGCGCGCGCGCCGCGCTCGCATGGCGGGTCTCCGATGACTGGACAATCACGCTCTCCGGCGTCGGCCAGGGGCTCGACACGCGCGACAGCCAATATGCGACCTCGGGCCTCACCCGCGCCACCGCGCTCGCCGAGCCGGTCGACAATGATTTCGCCGCCGTCACTGCCGATATCAGGGGCGCGATCGCCGGGCTCGACGTGCAATCGACCTCTTCCTTCGTCCGCCACGAATTCGATGACCGCTACGATGCCTCGGTCCTCGCCGCCACGCTCGGCCTGGCGGCGCCGCTCGCCGCGCAGGAGCGGCACCGGCTGGTGATGAAGGGCCAGGAAGTCCGCATCAGTGATCCGGCGGCGTCTCATCCCTGGGTCGTGGGCCTTTCGCTGCTCGACGCCGGCACCTCGACCGGCATCGGCTTCGAGCCAGCGGGCGCACCGGCGATCCCCATCCGCAGCCGGCTCGACGAGACTTTCGAGGCAGCGCTCTATGCCGAGGGCACGCAGCGTCTTTCGCCTGCGCTCGACTTCAAGCTTGGCCTGCGCGGCTTCGTCTCGACCAGCCATCACGAGCTCGATTCGACCAGCGAGCCGCTCGCCACCAAGGCAGGGCTCACGCCGAGCGCCTCGCTGGTCTGGCACGCCGGGCCTCATGCCTTGCTCTGGCTGCGTTATGCGAGTGCGATCCGCCCCGGCGGACTCGTCGCCGACAGTGGACCGACCAGCCCGGCGATCCACTCCGACGAGCTGAAAAGCATCGAGCTCGGCTGGCGCCTCACCGCGCTGGACGGTGACCTTCAATTCCATGGCGCGATATTCGGCTATCTGTGGAATCACGTGCAGAGCGACAGGCTGCTCGACCTGGGGCTGATCGCTGCCGCCAATGTCGGCGACGCGGCCAATCTCGGCCTCGAATTCGGCGGCCGCGTCGGCGGCGAGAGGCTCCATCTCGATCTCGGCGTCACCGCCCAGCATGCCCGGCTGTCAGCCCCCGAGGCGGTGCTAGGCGGATTGGACGATCGCCGGCTGCCGGTCGTCCCGGACCTCGCCGGCCATGCCCAGCTCGCCGGAACCATCATGGTCGCGCGCCATCAGGTCTCGCCCTATGCCGCGCTGCGTTACACCGGGGCGATGCGGCTGAGCTTCGATCCGGCGCTTGATCGGCGCGCGGGTGATTATGTGACAGCGGATGCCGGCATCGCCATCGCCTTCGGCCGACAGCGGCTCTCGATCGACGTGACCAACCTGTTCGACGGCCATGCCGACAGCTTCGGCTTCGGCAATCCCTTCACTCTGGCGCTTGTCGGCCAGCATACCCCGGAACGGCCTCGGGCGATTTCAGTGCGGATGGGGACGAGGTTCTAGGCCGGGGACGTTGTCCTGCATCCCGGCTCGGGATCCATCGCCATGTCGCGCTCGTGGTTGAGCGAAAAACGTCATCGCCCGGCGCGGAAATGAGCCTGCCGGTCGTATATGAACGTAACACGACAGCGCGTTCAGCATCGCTCTAGGGGGCCTTTCGTAATGAGCAATCGCAGTCAAGTCCCCATTGGTCAGGAGTGATTATGCGTAGGATCTGGAGTGTCGTGGCGCTGGGCGCGTCCCTCATCGCAAGTGGTTCTGCCAACGCCCAGAGTTGGGGCGTCTATATCGGAACGGGCGGCGGGTATCCCCTCTACAACCGTTACTATGACGATGATGATCGGCTGGCGCGGGTCATCTGTTCGGGGCAGCGTGCCCATCTGCTCGAAGATCGTCTTCGCCACGAAGTTGCCGAAGACGAGATCGACGACGATGATGCCGATCGCATCCACAACGCGATCGATCGCCTCGAAGACAGGCAACGGCACGAGTGCGCCGAGGGAGATCGCAGGGCGATCGGTGACATAGCGATCCGCTATGATCGCATCGCCCGGTGGATCGACAGCGAAGCCCATCGCGACTGGTAGGCGGGCGATGAAGTCCCGCTGAAGAGGCGCTCGCGGCAGCAGCGGGAGGTTCGCTGAGACCGACCTGCCTTGAGCAGGCAGTGATCGGGCGTGTCCCAATAGTCCGAACGCTGTCGCGCCTTTTTCAGCTCGCCATCGGGCGCGCCGGAGGCGACCCGCGGCGTCAGCTCGAGGTCGACATTATGGTGCGTTGTCGGGCCGATCCACGGGATCCTGCCCGATTGCGTCAACCGCCGCTGGTTGCGGATAGGCGTCGCCAAAAATGTCCCACACCACCATGAACAGGGCGGCGATGACGGGGCCAATCACGAAACCGTTGAACCCCATCAGCTCGAAGCCGCCCAGCGTGGCAACCAGGACGACATAATCAGGCATGCGGGCATCGTGCCCGACCAGGATCGGGCGTACGATATTGTCGACGCTGCTGATGACGAAGAAGCCGCACCCGCCAAGCACCGCCCCCTGCCAGATCGCACCGGTCGCCAGCAGATAGATCGTCACCGGAACCCAGATCAGTCCGGTGCCGATGGCGGGGAAAAGCGAGAAGACGCCCATCGCCACGCCCCAGAGCAGCGCGCCCGGGATTCCCAAGGCCCAGAAAACGAGGCCACCGGTCGCCCCCTGGAGAATCGCGACGATCAGGCTGCCCTTGATCGTCGCGCGGATGACGGCGACGAACTTCGCGACCAGCATCGTGCGATGATCCAGGGTCAGCGGAATGGCGCGCTCGACCCGCGCCGCCACGGCGTGGCCGTCCCGCAGCAGGAAGAAGGTGAGATAGAGCATCACGCCCAGCGCGAGAAAGAAGCCGAACGCTCCCTGGCCGATGCTCAGCACACGCGACGCGACCGCCTGGAAGCTGCTCGCAAAGCCGTGGCTTATTTTGGCGCGCAGGCCGCCAACATCGCCAAGGCCGATATCCGCGAGCCAGCTTCTGGCCCAATCCGGCAGATGCGCCTGCGCCTCGACGAAGACCCGTCCGAAATCGATCTCACCGCTTCGCACCCGGGCATAGAAGTCGCCCGCCTCGTGCAGCAGCGCTGCGCCGAGCAGCATTGCCGGCACCACGACGACGACGGTGATGATGACCAATGTGATCAGCGCCGCACCGTTGCGATGCCGCGGCATCGCGGCAAGCAGGCGCGTGTTGAGCGGTTCAAACAGCACCGCGGCAATCACCGCCCAGAGGATCGCGCCCGAAAAGGGCGCCACAAGCCAGAAGAAAGCGAGCGTTGCGACGGTGACCAGCACCAGCAGGAAGACACGCGCCAGCGTCATGGTGGATAGCATAGCCTGGCTCACGACGCCGCGACCAGGCCGCGCGGCGCGGTCGGCGAGACGCGCGCCGTCAACCGCCGGACCACGGGCTTGCAGGCTTCGAGCAGCAGCATGAGCATGACTCCCAGGCCGATCGCCAACGCCATGTCGCTCCAGGCGATCGACCCGAATCTTAACAGGGCCTGCGCCGAAGGCAGGAATAGAATCAATGCAGTTACCGCAGCAATGGCAGCAGCGACATAGCGCAATGCGGCATTGTGACGAATGATCGCCTCGCCGAGAGCGGCGCTGAACGACCGGTTGACCAGGATCAGGGCGACGATCTCGGCGATCAGCGCGAAGAAGGTCAGCGCGCGGAGCTCGATCTCCGGCATCCCGGACCAGCTCTCCACCAGAAAGACCGTCGCCAGCATCGCGAAGGCGAGCCCTCCCTGAAACACGCTCCAGGCGATCATCGGCAGCGAGAACAGGGCCTCTGACGGATCGCGGGGGCGACGCCGCATGATGTCGTCCTCTTCGCGCTCAGCTTCGAATACCAAAGCACAGACCGGGTCGATCACCATTTCGAGCAAGGCGATATGGATCGGGCCGAACAGGATCGGCAGGCCGAAGAACAAAGGCAGGAGCGCCAGCCCCGCGATCGGCACATGGACCGCGAAGATGAAGGCCATTGCCTTGCGGATATTGTCGTAGATACGCCGCCCGAGCCGGACCGACTGCACGATCGAGCCGAAATCGTCCTCGAGCAGCACGATGGCGGAAGCCTCGCGCGCGACATCGGTGCCGCGCTTGCCCATGGCCACGCCGATATGCGCCGCCTTGAGCGATGGCGCGTCGTTGACGCCATCGCCGGTCATCGCGACGATCTCGCCATCGGCCTTGAACGCCTGGACGATGCGCAACTTCTGTTCCGGCATGATCCGGGCGAACACGGTGACTGCCTTCAATCGCTCGGCAAGCTGGGTATCATCGAGCGAGGCCAGATCAGTGCCGGTCAGCACGTCGCCCTCGGCGATCCCCGCCTGGGTCGCGATCGAGCGCGCCGTGGCGGCATAGTCGCCGGTGATCATGACGACACGGATGCCGGCGCTGCGGCATTCAGCGACCGCCCCGGGCACGCTGGCGCGGATCGGATCAGCCAGTCCGACCAGCCCGGTCAGCGCATAATCATAATCCTGTTGCGATTGAGCCCAGGCCCGGTCGCGCGGCGCCGCCGTCGCAACCGCGAGCACGCGGATGCCGCGCACCGCCATCGCCTCGACGGCGTCGGTCATCGCGGCGAACTCGTGCGCAGGCAAATGGCACAGGCTGGCGATCGCCTCCGGCGCGCCCTTGGCCGAAATGGTCAGCGTGTCGCCATCGTCCCAGATATTCGACATCGCCAGCAGATCGGGACGCAGTGCATAGGCATGCGCCAGCGCGCTCGTTGATGGCGCAATGGCGGGGACCGCGCTGCGCGCGCCGTGAAGCGCAATCTCCATCGGGTCGGTGGGCTCGGCCGCGCTGGCGAGCGCCGCCGTCTCGATCAGGCCGTGATAGGCTTCAGGAACGCTTACCTCCGGCTGAACCATATGCGTCTCGCCCGACGGCAGCCACAGCGCAACGACCGACATGCGGTTCTCGGTCAGCGTGCCGGTCTTGTCGGTGCACAGCACGGTCGCCGAACCGAGCGTCTCGATCGCCGCCGCGCGCCGGGTGAGCACCCCTACCTTGCCGATCCGCCACGCCCCCATCGCGAGGAATACGGTCAGGACGACGGGAAATTCTTCGGGCAGCATCGACATGCCGATTGCGATGCCGGCCAGCACCGCCTCGATCCAGCCGCCCCGCAACAACCCGAACAGCAGCACCACGAGCAGCGCGACCGCGCCGCCGCCGGCTGCGCACCAGGTAACGATCCGCGTCGTTTCGCGGCGCAGGCGGGGGGCTTCGGCGTCGAGTGTCGCGAGCGATTGGCCGATCCGGCCGATTTCGCTGCGTGGTCCCGTCGCCAGCACGCGGGCGATGCCGCTCCCTCGCGTGACCAGCGAGCCCGAATAGACATAAGGCTGGCCCTCGCCACCGGGCCGGCGGTCGTGTTCGGCCCCATCCTGGATGGCCACAGCCTTGCCGACCGGCAGCGATTCTCCCGTCAGCAGCGATTCGTCGGCCTGAAGGTCCGCCGCCTCGACCAGCACCGCGTCGGCGGCGATCCGATCCCCCTGTTCGAGCACGAGCAGGTCGTCGCGCACGACCTCGCGCCCCGCGATGCGAAGACGCGCGCCGTCGCGGATGACCAGCGCGCGCGGCGCCGACAGGTCGCGCAGCGCCTCGAGCACATGCTCGGTGCGGGATTCCTGGACCACGGTGACGACGACGGAGAAGGTCGCGAAGGCGAGCAGGATCAGCGCCTCGGTCGTGTCCCCGAGCAGGAGATAGGCGACCCCGCCGGCCAGCAGCAGCGCCAGCATCGGCTCGCGCAACACCTCGATCGCGATGCGCAGGACGGATCGTTGTCCGGCGCGCGGCAACTCATTGGGTCCGTCCGCTTCCAGTCGCGCGCGCGCCGCATCGGCGGTCAGGCCGCCTGATCGGCTCCCGTCAGTCATCGTCCCGCCCGTCCCCTTCGCGTTCGTCGCCTTCGCCCGAGCCACTGCGATGGCAGCGTGCGCAATTCTCGATATCGCGGATGCCTTCCTCCGCATGCTTGGCCCGGATCCGGTCGGGCTGATGTTCGTGGCAACTGTAGCAGGTATAGCGGGAAAGATTGCCGCCGACATGACAGGTTGAGCAGCTTCTATCGTGCGGTCCGGTCAACGCGAAGAAGCGCGCATGGTCGAAGCGCGCCGGTTTCCATCCCTTTTGCGTGTGGCACTGCGCGCAGTTGCTGCCGGCCTGGGCATGGAGTGCGGTCGGCGGCGCGCGGTGACACGCGGCGCACCGGTCGCGCACCTCGGGCCGCAGCAACTCATGGGCGAAGCTTTGCCTCGGGGTCTTCACCAGATGCGGAGCGCTATGGTCGCTATGACACGCCATGCAGTTGGGCTGGGAGAGCGCTTGGTGGAAGGCGATACCATGCCGGGCGGCGCCAAGCGGCACGCCCTTGGTCGTGCGGATACCGATATCCGCCACCTTGTGGCAGGCGGTACAGCGATCCGCCGACACGCCCCTGAACGGAGCATGGCATGCAAAGCAGTCGCGCCTGATCTCCGCGTGCGCAGGGATCAGCGGGCCGGGTGCGACCATCAGGTGCGGCAAGGCAAAGGCAAGAGCGATCAGCCCGCACAGATTGACGGCGATCAGGATCAGTCCCCAGCGGCGCATCATTTCCAGCCCCAGAACAGGAAGATCGCAATGATGTGGGCCAGCGCCAGAACCGTGAAAGCCAGCGTGATCGGCAGATGGACGACGCGCCATTGCTTGACGGCGTCGAAGGTCAGGCTGTCCCAATGGGTCAGTTCTTCCACCTCCTCGGGCGACATGCCCTGCGCCCGCAATCCTGCCCGGGTCGCGTCGAGCCGCTTGCGCGAGCGTCCGAGCAGGAACTTGCCGGTGAGCCCGCTGGCGACGTTGATCAGCATCGCCCAGACCGCCAGCCAGGCGAGGATCGCGTTGAAATGGATGCCGGCATGGACGAGGATCAGCAGCGACCCGGCCCAGGCGAGGCGTTCGTGCCAGCGCAGCAGGCTGGCCGGCTTTCCCGATCTGATCAGCTTGTGCTTGCGCAGCGAATAGCCCGACGACGCGATGATCAGCAGCACGCCGGGAATGCCGAGATAGCGTCCGATCCAGACCGCGCCCGAGAGGTGCAGCAGCGCGTCGAGCGCCAGTGCGGCGCCGCCGAGAGCGGCGAGCGAGAGGTAGAAGGGGATGACCTCCCGGCTCAACAGGCTTGCGCGCGCCCCGTTCACGCGTCGAGCTCCAGATCGCCGATCGGCGTGCCGACACAGAGCAGGCAGCGTCCCGCGGCGATATCGAACGACGGTCTTTGGAGGTAGCGCACTTCGCCTGCGCTGATCGTCGTTTCGCAGGTTCCGCAGCTGCCCGAACGACAGCCGGACTCGATATCGATTCCGTGGCGCTCGGCGAAATCGAGCAGGTTGGTCTCCTCGCCGGTCCAGCTGAGCGTCCTCCCCGACCGGGAAAAGCGCACCGTCAGCGGCTGGTCGAGCGGCATGGCCGAGACCGCTTCGGCGGAGGCGAGCGATGCCGGACCGAACGCCTCGTATCGCACCGCATCATGTGCCCCCGCCCAGGCGCGCAAGGCCGGCACCAGACTCGCCATCATCGGCGGCGGCCCGCAGACGTAGAAATGGTGGCCGCCGTTCGGCAGGGTGCGCTTGAGCAGGGCGACGTCGATGAAGCCCGTCGTCTGACAATTCGGCGCCTCAACTTCACCCGGCGCCGGGTTGCTCAGGACAATCGTTACGTGAAAGTTGGGATGCTGGGCGCGCATCGCGTCGATCGCCGCCTCGAACACCAGCTCGCGGCTGTCGCGTACCCCGTAGAAGAGGTGGATCTCACGATCAGGCTGTTTTGCGAGTGCCTCTCGCGCCATGGCGAACAGCGGCGTGATGCCGACGCCACCGGCGATCAGGACTGCGGGAACGCCCGGCTCGCCATCGAGAACGAAGGAGCCTGCAGGCGCGCGCAGCTGCACGATCGAGCCGGGAACGACGTGGTCGTGAAAGTGGCCGGAGACAAGGCCGGGCGGGAGATCATGCCGGTCGGCGGGCGGCGGGATGCGCTTGATCGTGACACGATAGGCTTGCCGGTCATGGCAATCGGACAGCGAATAGCAGCGCGTGACCGGCCGGATAATGCCTTGCGCGTCGCATAGCTCGAGCTGGACGGTCAGGAACTGCCCGGCCCGATACGGAGGCAGAGGCCGGCCGTCGACCGGTTCGAGATAGAAGGAGCATTGGCTGAGCGCATCGTCTTCATAGTCGCGGCGAAGGACGCGAAAGGCGCGAAGACCGGCCCAGGCGGCCGTGCTTGCCGCATCGCGACGGCGATTGGCCGCAGTGCCCTGCCCCGATGTCGAGCCTTTGCGATGAATCGCGACGGCAATGGCCAGCACCACCTGGGCCAGCAGGGCCGCGGATATATAGCCGAGAAGCGCGAGTGCCGTCACTCGCGCTGGCGCCTGGGCAGCGTCGCGACGATCCCACCGGCGTAGCGCGACGGCTTCATACTGCCGTCCCGACCAGCCGTCCGATCCCGGCGGTGAGCGCCATCGCCAGCGCGCCCCAGAAGGTGACGCGCCATGTCGCTGTCCACACCGGTGCACCGCCGGCGCGCGCGCCGATGCCGCCGAGCAGGGCAAGAAACAGCAGAGATGCAATCGCTTCGATCGGCACCAGCCACGCGCCGGGGGCTAAGATCACGATCGCCAGCGGCAAGGCGGCGCCGGCCGAAAAAGTGGCGGCGGAGGTGAGCGCGGCCTGGATCGGCCGCGCCGTCGTCATCTCCGAAATGCCGAGTTCGTCACGAGCATGCGCGGCGAGCGCGTCCCTCGCCATCAACTGGCGGGCGACGGTGTCGGCGGTCGCCGGATCGACCCCGCGTTTGACATAGATGCCTGCCAGCTCGCTTATTTCGGCATCGACATTTCCGGCCAGCTCGCTGCGCTCGCGCGCGAGATCGGCCTGTTCGGTATCCGACTGGGAACTGACCGAGACATATTCGCCGGCCGCCATCGACATGGCTCCGGCAACAAGGCCCGCGGCGCCGGCAACGAGGATATCAGCCGGCTTCGCGGCCGCCGCCGCGACGCCGATGATCAGGCTGGCGGTCGAAACGATGCCATCATTGGCGCCTAGCACCGCGGCGCGCAGCCAGCCGATCCGCGAGACGAGATGACGTTCGCGATGGAGGTGAAGCCTTGTCATGGTCACGTCCGCCCTTCGCAGCCTCGCCACCGCCCCGTTCGCCAACCGCGGCGTACGAACCAAGGCCGAAGGCTAAGAGGCCGATCGTCGCCGCTCCATAAGTAATTCCCCCCATCGCGATCGCGACGAGCGGATAGCCGAGTTTGCGGTCGGCTGGGCGCGGGGCATGTCGCGATGATGGTTGGTGTTTGCGGGAGCCCCAAAAAGGGCGGGAATGGCGGAGCGGGAGGGATTCGAACTCAGGCGCTAAGCAATTGATTTATCGCGAGCCTGTTTCGGTCTTTCTCGCCGCGTACCATGAAAAGTACCATGCCGACTTTTCCGCCCGAAATCAGCCCTTTGCAGGCACAGTTCGGCGGAGGGTCTGTCTATCGAACCCACGATACGTTGGCAAGTTCTCAACGGTCCGCAGCGGGCTACGGTTTCGACCAATCCCCAAGTGCTTCGCTTAAATCCTGAGCCCCAATCAACGGGATTCGACGAAGGCTCGCAGTGAGGAGATTTCCAGCCGGATCGTCGGGGTGAGTAAGAGGCCAGCCGGATTGTCGAAGCATTTAGCGACCGGCGAAGTGCCGCCGACGTCGTAGACCCGCCATAGCTGATAGCGCGGGCCTTCGCGCAACGCCTTTTCGAACTCGGCGATGCTCCAATCGAACCGACCATCGCTGCCCGTAGTCGATTTGACTTCGATCCAAATCGGGCCACCATCGGGTCCAATCGAAAGAATGTCGTGGTCCGCGCCGGGATTGGCTTGGGAAACCCAAACGACGCGCGATTCCGGGTCGTCATAGCCCAGTGCCCGCACACGCTCGATCTCCTGGCGATGAATGAGCGCTTCACCCTGGAGCCCCACGGCCCGATCACGCGCCATCTCCAGCGGTGTCCGTGGCGTGAAGACTGTGCTGCTGCGCCAACCGCTGCTGGATCCGCTATTCTGCGAAGCCGGCGGGGCCTGCCCAGTAGGTGCAGTGACCACGAGGCGGACTGCGGCCAAAGCAGGCAGTGCTGGGGGTATCGCGACTGACGGGGCGGGCGCTGAGATAGCCGGAGCGGGCTGAGGCGGTGCGGGTGGTTGCGGCGCCACCGGAGACGGCGGAGTGATGCGAACCGACGATATGAGGCTCTGAGTGATCTGTTCGCGAGTGATCTCGGCCTCATCTGGCTCGGGTTCGTCCGCATAGTTCCAGGCCATCGGGCGAATACCGAGCCGCCGCAGGTAGGCCAGGAGTTCGGCAGGCCTTTCCAGCTGTAATAGTGGGAGCAGGCTCGACGCGAGCGTCCGGACGTCGGCAAGGCGCGTGGCGCCGACAAGTCGTGCCAGTTCGAGCGCCAGCACAAGATCATATTCCGACTTATACTGCGTGGGACGCAGAAAGAGGGTGCCATCCTCAATGGCGGAATCCGACGGCACGCTGACCCGGCGCCCAAGCTGGTAAGTTCGCTCAAGGTCGGTTGTGAAGGCGATTCTCTCGATCGCCAGCAGGCGACGGCGGACAAGATTGGTCCGCGCCGGTTCGAAATCCTTACTCCCCTTCTGATGCGCGTAGGCAAGCTCGGTCAGGGCCTGCGCGAGGTCGGCGCGATGCAGCTGCTCGAGCGCTTTTGAAGCCGTCTTTTCGCGAAACCAGTTCGGCGCGCCTGCCGGTGTGCCGATAACGATCCGACCCTCGCCGCACCGGTCGCTCAACGGCTGGATGCCGAGGCGCCGGAAGATGATCCGGCTCATTTCATCGCCGTCCGCGAAAGCGATACCAGCTTTTGCGTCGACGAGTGCATCGGCGAGTTCGGGAAAGTCGTTCTCAAGGAAGCGGCCGGCTCGTAGCTCGTCCAGGCTATGAAGTGTGCTGTGCATGCTCAACAGGCAGAGCTTGGTCGAAGCGAGATCCGATGGCAGGCCCGTAATGGCGAGCGAGCGATAGGCCTCGCGGATCAGCGCCCGGTCTGTAGCGGAAACCGAGCCCTGCGAGGCAGACGCTCGACTGTCCACCCAAGCAAAGAAAGCCAGCCATTGATGCGCTTTCGGCGACGCGTTGGCGCCGAGCGCCAGATAGGCCTCCGCGACGGCGCTCCCAGAAGTGCGAACAACCGGAATCGACTCCTGCAGACAGCGTGGGGGACGGAAGGCCACCAGCGTCGCATGCGGGGTCACAAAGCCGCCGTCGACATACAGAATGCGTTCGTCAGCTAGGCTGTTGGGCACCTTGCGATCCGCACGGAGCGCATCCACCAGAGCGGGATAGAGCTGTTCGGGGACCGGCGGCGGCTGTGAAGCCTCGCGCGCGCGTTCGATGACCTCGATCAGCATCGCCGAACCGGGGCGAGTTGGACAAGACAAGCGGCGGTAGAGCGGCTTGTCTTCAACCAACAGCTCCTCGGCCGAAAGACAGGTGAGATTGACGGCGGTGGGTAAATGCGCGCGCCGCGGAGCTGCGAGGCCGCCCGCCCGGGTACTGAGGAAGCCAATCGCGGATAGGGCCGCTACGACCTTCGGGACAAGCAACGCCGTCTGACGCCGCAGCAAATCCTCAAACGCCTCGGCAAGCTGCGGCTCCTCCGCCACGACTGCTGCGAGCACGACGAGGTCCTCGCCAATGACTTTACGCCGGATTGCCAGCCGTTCGAGCAGCCCGGCGCGCTGGCGCACCTGCGATGCCGGCGCACGCACTACGCGGCCGAGCAGCTTGGCATCGCGAGGAGGCAGGATCCCTAAGCTGTCCGGGCGCGCCCATGCGCCCTTGTCGTCTTTGATCACCGGGCTTTTGCGAATCACGCCGACCAGGCGTGAGCTGAGCTTGGTGTCGGGTTGGAGCAGGTGCCGATAAAGCGCGTCCCGCTCGGTATTAGTGATGGTTCCCACGTCGGCGCGGCTGGCCGCCTCCTCGATCCAGCGGCTCAGGTCAAATGGTCGACAGTAGCGCGATACGGCATGATCGTCGTAGAGGATCGGGTGCAACCTAGTTTCATGTGGCTCGGGACAGGCCTCCCACATGTCGGGGCTGACCCGCACCAGGTTCTCAGCCGCCGCAATTCCGCCGGTCGCCGTCAGCGTCGAGCGCGTCTCGCGCAAATCTCGACGATTCTCCGTTGAAAGCTTCTTGAGAAGAGTCAGGGCGCCTGCCGTGCGATGTTGCTCCTCCGGATTGAGGGCGAGCCCGGGATAGCCGGGATAGTGATAATTGGCTTCGCCCGCGCTGATCTTGGTCTGGATGCCGCCGTCCTTCTCACCGCCGCAGCGCAGGCGGACCAGCGAATTGGCGGTGAAACTCTTCGCGCCGCACTGGATCGCGAGCTTTGCGATCGCCGCGTCGGCCGAGAGATCGCCATGGAGATAGGCACTGGCGCTCACATGGCCCTTGAGCGCCGGATGATCAGGCACAACCAAGCCCTTGGCGAGGCTTTGCTGACCTTCGGCATTCGGCCAGCAGGCCGAGTCCTTCAGCCGCGCCATCACGAGGTCGGCGAGCGTTCCCTCTTCTTGACCCTGGCGGAGGACCAAATCGTAAGCGGGGCGGCCAAACCGCCCGAACCAGTCGGCGCCGATAAGATCTGCGACGAGGGTAGCGACCTCGTCGTTCAACCAGATGTTCCAATCGTCAGGGATCAACCGCGTGCGTTCGGCATCAAGATGGAAGGGTGCCGAAGCGCTTATCGCGCACCCGGTGCGGGCCTGCCCTGCCTGAAGTGGATAATAGCAGTGCCCGATACGGTCGGTGACGGGCTTGCCTCCCTTTAGCGGTATCGAGATGGCGACGCGAAGCTGCTCGCCCGATCGGAAATAATCGGGGAAATCGAGCTTGGCATGATCGGCCGGGATGTCGACAAGCCGCGAGAATTCGAGCTCTTCGTGATCCTGCCGGCTTCGAACCGATCCAGGCCCCCGGGCCTGCATCCGCCCAACGCGGCGTACCACGCTGATGCCCTCGACCGGACTGCGGCCGGCTTCGGCCATCTGGTTCCAGTTGAGGCGTCGATCTTGGCGTTCGGATGATATCGTGAGTGCCTGGATGCCTCCACGCCGCCCGGGCAAAGCTAGCTTCACGAGCGTGGGAAATAAGACTCGCTCGATCTCCTCAAGGTCAGCCGCTTCACGTTGGGGCGTGAATGGTACGAACCGTCGCAGGGGTGCGGTTCGGTAGGGGACCTGAATCAAAATGCCCTTGCGGCCCCTGCGCGCGGGATCGGGCTGGCGCCCCGCAGTGAAAGTCAGAAGGTCGAGGATTGCCATTCTGCCAGCCGAACGGACATGAATTTTGTCACCGAAGCGAAAGAGCGATCGCATGCCCAGGTTCTTGGAGCCGATGCTGCTTTCCTTCGGGGTGATGATCTCGCCCGATCCGTCCCCCAGAACCTCGCCCGTCCCGATCAGGACCGACAATCGTCCCCAGCCCTTTGCCGGGATATCGCGGCCAGTGCCTGTGATCTCGAGCGTCGTATCTGTGAAGCGAATCCCGATCTCAGATCCGTTCGCATCGAACTCGTTCTGGACGAGTTCACGCAAGACGTCGGACGCTCCGTGCGCCAACACGAACTCATCGATCTGGCTTGATCCGACCCGCTGGCGCATGTCGGCGGTGACCGGGGGGATGTCGAAGGTTTCCACCATTGCACCTCGGGCGCGAGGCCGTTTCTGTTTGGTCTCGCGTGCCATCGGGTGCCTATCGGATTGGGCGGTTGCAGAATGATACGTAGAACGCTGTCTGACTAGACGTATCGCGGGTGTTACGACCAACTAGAGGCCGCCGAATCCGGGAAGGTCAAGCCTCGTTGTCGGCTTGAGAGACAAACAGCAGCGCTCTCTATATCTTTCTCTTTTTGCCCTCGAACCCGTCTTTCACATCGTTGATCCAGGCCATGATCTCCCGGTCGCTCCAGCGCGACGCAAATGGCGAAAGCTTATATGGCGCTGGAAACCTTCCTTCCTGGATCAGACGATAGATCATCGTCTTGCCAAGACCGACGCGCCGCTTGACCTCGTCGAGCTTGACGAATCGATCTGGGATCTCCGTCTCGTCGCTCATTTTGCGGCCGGGCGGCTGCGAACGAAATTGCGATCGCTCTCAAGGAACGCCGCCAACATGGCTGGCACAAGTTCGGTGACCGATTCCTCCCGCCCATACGTTTCCGCGTAAAGTGCCGCGTACTGCTGCAGCATCTGGTGCAAATCCGGGGTGACGGTGATCGCTAGCTTGACCGGAGTCCTGTCCGGCAACCTTGCCAGTTTCAGTTCGGGCATGACCTGCTCCTATCCGCGCCAAGGCGCGAGAATGATGTCCTTATGGACGACCAGGCGCACGGTTGCGCCGGGCCGAATTGTGATCGTCGGCTGGATGTTGAGGTTGCGCGATGTGAGCTGGTCGCCGGCACGCGATACGTTCTGCTGCGTCGACTCCCGAATGGCCTGGACAAGGTCGCTCTCGCCGGTAACCGCCAATTGCGAACCCAATCCAAGCAGCGTGGAGAGCGCAACGCCCTTGAGCAGCGCCCATGTGTGGAAATCCACCTTATCCTGCAGCCCGGCATAGCCAGACGCATCGGTCGCCGGCACGTTGTCGATCCTCATCGAGCTGCCATCAGGCAACAAGATCCGCTGCCAGACGATCAGCGCGCGCTTCTGGCCGAACGCCACGACGCTGTCGTAGGCGCCGATCAGCCGTGATCCTTGCGGAATGAGCAAGATGCGCCCGGTCGGGCTGTCGAACACCTGGCTGGTAACTTGGGCCGTCACCAGGCCCGGCAGGTCAGATCGCAGGCCGGTTATCAGGCTCGCCGAAATGACGCTGCCCGCCGAAAGTAGGTATGGCGACGGTGCCGCCGTCAGCGTGTGTGGATTGATGTCCCCGGAGCGATTGAGTGTGCTGACGAACTGGGCCTTGCGCCCCTGAGCGTTGGGGTCCCGATCCGGATCAAGAACTGGTCCCGATGCCTCCGGCGTTGGGGCGGCCGGCGTCGCTGAGGCGTCGGCTGCTGCTGTCGGCGACGTGGCGGTGCGGTCTTGAACCAACACCCCGGATTGGCGAGCGGCCCTCAACTCCGACAGCCGCCGCTCCCGTTCTTGCGCCTCCGACTGGCCCGACGGATCATTGCCGACGCCGGTTTCCGTTGCCATGCGGCGCTGGCTTTCGAGGATCGGCCTGCCCAGGTCGCCGGGGAGTGGTGGGCCGAGCTTCGGGGTATCGCCATATGTCGCCGGCAAGCCATTCAGAGCGTCAGTCGATGGACGATTGCTCGGCTCCGACAATTCCTGACGCTCGGCGACCGCGCTGAAGATGCGCGGTTTCAGCGCGATCCATGCGACGACAACCAGGCTGACGGATCCCAGTGCGGCGACGGCGATGATCACGCCGCGACGGAAGCGTATCGCGCGCGCGGGGTTCGTCCGGATCGCCAGCGTCTCGGGATCAAGCTTCGCGGTGGGAGAGATGGATGGCTCGCTCATGAGCGCTTCCCCTTTCGCGAGGGAGTGCCGTCACCGACGCGCGCGATCCGGACAACCTGCTGCTTCTTGGTGCCGAACCTGAGCTCGGCCACGTCGAAGATTCGGTCGACGACATAGAACCGGCCGCGGACACGATAATTGACCAGCTCGGCCTCTCCGGTCGGCCCGACGACGAACAGTGGCGGCGCGTCGCCGACGGCGATGCTAGCGGGGAACTCGACAAACGTCTGCCGGCCATCGTCGAACGCACGAAGGGGCCGCCATGCAGGTGCGTCGCCACTGATCGCATAGTTGAAATGGAGGCTGTCGACCGCCAGTCCTTCGGAGACCGGGGCCGCAGCCGCGGCCTGATCGGCGGCCCGGCGGAGGGCGATCAGCTGGTCGGCTGGATATGTCCATGACAAGGCGGCCATCGCGGTGCGCGACGTTGCGGTGAGCTGGAGGTGGTAGCTCCGCCGATCCGTCGTCACGACGAGATTGGTAGCGAGGCCTGCGGTGAACGGCTTCACCAGGATGTGCGTTCGCTTGTCTGCGCCGGTGCCGCTCGTCGTGTCGCCGATGACCCACCGGACTGTATCGCCGGCCGCCACCGCCACGAGATTTTCGCTCGGCTGCAAGGCAATGTCGGTGACGGCACCGGGCGCGGTGTAGACTTGGTAGATCGTGCCGTCGCTGAACGGGAAGATCTGGACCGCATTCACGAAGCCCTGTGCCTGTGGCTCCAGCGTGGCTGCGCGATTGGCCGCAGCGACACGCGCCACCATCGGGTTGACGCGCTTGCGGGCAATCTGTCGCCGAGGCGGCTCCCTCGTCGCTGACGCCTTGGCAACGGCAATAGGCCCCTGCGCTGGTTGAGGCGTCGTGGTCTGGGCCTGCGTTGAAGTCGCGGTGATCGCGAGGGCAGACGCTGCGAGAACGAACTTCATGGGCGTGACTCCTGGGCGGGCTGCGTGGGAGCAGCGAGATTGGGATCGAGGGGTGAGCCGAGCGGCAAGCCTGCCGGGACAGCAGGCGGCGGTGTCGAACGCGACTGCGCGGGAGGATCGAGTTCCCGGCTCCAGTCGACCGCATCGACGTAGACGCCAAGCGGGTTCTTCCGGAGCGTATCCGCATCGGTAGGCGCCCGCATCACGACGGTCAGGATCGCCGTCCAGCGCTGCATCCCGGACTGCGCGCCGCGCTCGTAGGCGGTCTCGGTCCATTTGACTTGGAAGGACCTGTCGGACGCGCGCACCAC
The DNA here is from genome assembly GCF_039522915.1 of Sphingomonas oligophenolica. Lineage (NCBI taxonomy): Bacteria > Pseudomonadati > Pseudomonadota > Alphaproteobacteria > Sphingomonadales > Sphingomonadaceae > Sphingomonas > Sphingomonas oligophenolica. The sequence goes on along the minus strand of NZ_BAAAEH010000032.1, from coordinate 47,450 downwards.
GCTCGTCACCTGAACCGACACGGTTCGCTCGCCGATTTTGGCAAACGGATCGGCGGTTCGGGCATAGTCGCCGAGAAACTGCGCGCCGCGCTTGGTGGTGAAATCATAGGCTTCGAGCCAGTCCTGTCGGACCAGCACGGGATCGAGCGATCGGCCGCGGACGTTCGCGATGAAGCGCGACAGGTGCCATGCGATCTGCGGATCAGTGGGGTGATAGCCCGCCTCGGCTTCCGAGACGGCGCGCGCCTCGCCCAGCCGGTCGACCTCCACGACATAGGGCGTGATGCGGCTCTGCACCGATTGCCAGACGAGAGCTGACGATAACCCGCCGGTAAGCGCAAGGCACCCGAATGCCATCAGCCGCCAGTTGCGCGCTTGCACGCGGGCGGAGCCGATCCGCTCGTCCCAGACTTGGCCGGCACGCTGGTACGGCGTCTCCGGCTCCGGGGTTTGTCCGTAACGCTGGACGGCGCGTTTGAAGATCATCAGTCGTCCCTTTCCTTGATGTCGGGGGTTGCAGAGGCGCCGCCGCGATCGCCTTGCTGCAGGGTGTGCAGCGCGATCTGGCGGTGATGTCGGGCGTTCTGCTGACCATGCATCGCTCGCGCCCAGGCAGGCGTGCCGTCGGCGTCGGCGGATGATCCTGCTTCGGTCCGGCCGCCGCGGTTGAGGGCATTCCAGGCCGCAGCCCGACCCTGCGAAGCGGCTTCGCCGAGGCCGAGCGCGCTCGAGGCACGGTCGCGGGCGGCATTGCCGGCGGCGCGCGCCATGCCGCCAAGGCCAGCCGTCATCGTCGGTGACGACGCGGTCTCCTTGCCAAGCGTGTAGGCGGTCGAAGCTGCCGATCCCATCGAGGTGCCGGCTCGCACCGCACCGAGTGCCGCGCCGCCAAGGGCACGCGCCCCGCCAACGGCAGCGCCGCCCGCAAGCATCGTGATACCCGCCGCGCCGACGGTCGTGCCGAGCGCGGCACCAGCACCGAGTTGCGGAGCGCCCGCGACGAGTCCCGAGGCAATGCTTGGACCGAAAATGCCGAGACCGAACATGGTGAGGCTGGCGAGCATCAGGCTCAGGGCCTGTCCGATGTCCGGTTCCTGGCCCTGCAGAGCGGTCGTGAACTCGGTGAAGAAATTTGAGCCGATCCCAACGATGACCGCGAGGACCATCACCTTGATGCCCGACGAGACCACGTTGCCGAGCACGCGTTCGGCCAGGAAGCTGGTCCGGTTCCAGAGCGCAAATGGCACGAGGATGAAGCCAGCCAGCGAAGTCAGCTTGAACTCGATAATCGTGACGAACATCTGCACCGCGAGGATGAAGAAGGTGATGATGACGATCGCCCAGGCGAACAGCAGCACGGCGATGGTCAGGAAATTGTCAAAGAAGGTCGTGAACCCCGTCAGTTGAGAGACCTGCTGAAGGAGTGGCCAGGCGGCGGAGAACCCAGTCCCCGCGAGCCGTCCGGGCTTGAGGAGGTCGGCCGCCGACATGCCGCCGCCACCCGCAGTGAGACCGGCCTGCGCGAACGAGCGGAAGATGATGTCGGCAAGCGTCGAAAAGCTGTTCAGGATGAACGCGAACGCGCCGATGTAGAGGATCTTCTTGAGGAAGCGGCCGATCACATTGTCGTCGCCGCCCATCGCCCAGAAGAGTCCGGCCAGCGTGACGTCGATGCCGATCAACGTCACGGTCAGGAAGTGGACGTCACCGCCGAGCAACCCGAAGCCGGCGTCGATGTAGGTGATGAACGCCTGCATGAAGCGGTCGATGACATTGAGATCATTCACGGCTGCTTGTTCCTCGGCGAAATGAAAGAGGCCGCGGGGCGAGGCCGGGGGAGCGAAGCCCCGCCCCGCGGCGGACGACGACGGGAGGCGGACCGTCGCCGCCCTCCGGCGCGCCTATTGGGGGGTGTAGGCGGTGCCGGAACCGAGGAACTTCTTGGTCGCCGCCTGCGCATCGATCTGTGCTTGCGCCTGCCGCGCGCGCTCGATCGTCTCGGCTCGATACTGGGCGGCCATCATGTTCTGGATCTGGAACTGCTGCTTGGCGCTGAGCGCGAGCAGTTGGTTGGTCGCCTGCTGCGCCTGCAGGGACCCTTCGGCGCCTTGGCTCTTCGCGACCAGCGACGACAAGGTCTGGGCATCGGCCGCCACGTTTTCGGCGACCTGCGCCTGCACTGTCATCGTGTGCTGGTAGGCGGTCATGGCGGTGTCGAGGCGAGAGCGCGCGGCAACGACCTGATCGTTCATCCGCAATGCCTGGCCAAAGCTCTGTGGGAAGAGCTGGTGGAATTGCTGGTCGAGGCCGGAGACCTGGAGCCGGATGCCCTGGGCTTGCCCCATCAGGCGGTCGACCTGCTGCAGTGTCTGGGTCAGCGCCTGCAGCTCGGGGAAATCGATCGTCGTCAGGTTCCTCGCCTGGTTGAGCAGGCTGCGCGCCTGGTTCTGCAGCGACTGGATCTGGTTGTTGATCTGGGTGAGCGTCCGGGCGGCCGTCAGGATGTTCTGGCTGTAGTTGCTCGGGTCGAACACCGTCAGTTGCGCGTGAGCAGGCGTACTTGTCATGGCCAGGCCCATGGCGAGCGAGCCGGCTGTCCCGATGCCGAGGGCGCTCGCGACCAGATATTTGCGGGTAAGGAAACGCATCACATTACTCCTTTGCTTGGGGGACGGGAAAATCGGCGAGCAGGTCGGCGGCCCAGTCGAGGCCGGCATCGCCAAGGAAGCGGGCCGCAAAATCCGAGAGGCCATCGTCGGCGATCATCGCGTCGATCCGAGATTGCGTGGCGGGGTCGGACGCGCCGCACAGGGCGAGCGCGATCGGGCCGAGGCCGAGTTCAAACAGCCGGTTGCCGCGCGCTGACTGGAGGTAATATTGACGCTTCGGCGTGGCGCGACTGACCAGCTCGATCTGGCGATCGTTCAGGCCGAACCGCTCATAGGCCTCGCGGCTCTGCGGCTCGATCGCGCGATCATTGGGCAGCAGGATACGCTGTGGGCAGCTCTCGATGATCGCGGGCGCAATGCTGCTCGATGCGATGTCGGCGAGACTCTGCGTCGCGAACAGCACCGCGACGTTCTTCTTGCGCAGCACCTTCAGCCATTCGCGGATACGCGCGGCGAACAGGGGATGGTCGAGGAATATCCAGGCCTCGTCGAGTATCAGCAGGGTCGGCCGGCCATCGAACCGCTCTTCGAGACGATGGAAGAGATAGGTCAGCACGGGCGCCACCACGCCGGCCTGGCCCATCAGCTCCTCGGTCTCGAAGCACTGGACATCGGCGAAGGCGAGGTGCTGCTCGGCCGCGTCGAGCAGCCGTCCATTGGGGCCGTCGAGCGTGTAGGCGCCGAGCGCGGTTCGAAGTGCATTCGATTGGAGGAGCAGCGTCAACCCGGTTAGAGTTCGTTCCTCCGGCGGCGCTGACGCGAGGCTGCCGAGCGCCGACCAGACGGCATCCTTCACCTCGGGAGTGACGAGGACCTTCTCATGCGCGAGCAGCGCCGCGATCCATTCCGCCGCCCAGCTTCGCTCGGTCGCGTCATCGATCCTGCGCAAAGGTTGGAACGCGAGTGTCTCACCGGCATCTGCGCCGAGGCCGAGCGCATGGTGTGCGCCGCCCATCGCCAGCACGGCTGCCCGCGCGGAATACCCCTTGTCGAAGATATAGACCTGGGAGTCCGCGTAGCGCCGGAATTGAAGCGCAATCAGCGCGAGCAGCACCGATTTGCCGGCGCCCGTCGGCCCAACTACCAGCATGTGCCCGACGTCGCCGACATGCGTCGACAGGCGGAATGGCGTCGAACCTGCCGTGCTGGCATGGAGCAGCGGAGCACCGTCGAGATGGGCGTTGCGCACCGGGCCGGCCCAGACCGACGACAGCGGCATCAGATGCGCGAGGTTCAGCGTATGGACCAGCGGCTGCCGGACGTTCGCGTAGACTTGCCCTGGCAGCGACGAAAGCCACGCCTCGACCGCGTTGACACCCTCTCGTATCGTCGTGAAGCCGAGCCCGTTGACGATCCGCTCGATCCGCCTGACCTTGTCTTCAACGCCGGCGCGGTCACTATCGCTGACCGTGATTGTTGTGGTCAGGTGGCCGAACGCGACATGGTCGCCGCCCAGGACCTGAAGCGCGAGGTCGGCATCGAGCACCTTGTTGTCGGCGTCGGTGTCGAGCAGCTGCGACGGCTGGTTGTACAGGATCTCGCGCAGGAGCGCGGTGATCGACTTGCGCTTGTTGAACCACTGCCGGCGCAGCTTGGTCAGCGCCTTGGTGGCGTCGCTCTTGTCGAGCGCGAGAAAGCGCGTGACCCACCGATAGCCGAAGTCTTGATGGTTGAGCGCATCGAGGATTCCCGGCCGGCTCATGCTTGGGAAGCCCAGCACGGTCAGGGTGCGAAGGTGGGTGCCGCCGAGCCGCGGCTCCAGCCCGCCGGTCAGCGGCGTATCGACGAGCAACGCGTCGAGATAGACCGGCGTCTCCGGGACCGCGACATGATGCGGGCGATTGGAGATCGTACCATGCAGGAAGGTGAGCGTCTCGGAGTCATCGAGCGCGCGGACCTCGGGCATGAAGCTCGCGAAGAGATCCAGGGCGCGATCGCTTTCGGCGACGAAGCTGGACAGCGCTCGATGCCAGTCGCGGCCCTTGTCCGCATCGGGCCGCTCGACTAGCGAACGGCCGGCCGCCTCGGCGCTATCCGGCGTGGGCAGCCAGGTCAGTGTAAGATGGTAGCGGCTTTCATAGTGCTCGTCTTCGCCAAGGAAGGCGGCGCGGCGTTCTTGGTCGACCAGCCAGGACGCGGCGTCCGGAAACTCACTGTCGGGGTAGGCAGATGCCTCGCGACGTTCGGCCTCGAAGAACAGCGCCCAGCCCGTCCCGAACCGCTTGAGGACATTGTTGGCCCGAGCACAGGCAGAGATCAGCTCGCCCTCGGTCGCGGATTCCAGGTCGGGTCCTCGGAAGCGCAGCGTCCGCTGGAAGCTCCCATCCTTGTTGAGGATGATGCCGGGCGCGACGAGCGCCGCCCATGGGATATGGTCCGCCAACCGGTCGGGCCGGTGACGATATTCGGCGAGATTCAGCACGCGAGATAGCCTTTCTGGCGGAGATGACGGATCAGCACGGGTGCGAAATCCGGGTCGCGGCGCGCCGCGAAGACAGCGATGCTGTGGCCGACTGCCCAGAGCACAAGACCGGCGATCCATTGCTGGAGGCCGAGGCCGACGGCGGCGGCCAGCGTTCCGTTGACGATCGCCAGCCCGCGCGGTGCGCCGCCAAGCAGGATCGGAGATCCGAGGCTCCCGTGGATGGGAGCCTCGAACCCTTCGAGATGTTGGCCGGCGCCGATCACGCGATCAGCGCCCCACCGCCGAAGCTGAAGAAGCTAAGGAAGAAGCTCGACGCCGCGAATGCGATCGACAGGCCGAAGACGATTTGGATGAGGCGCCGGAACCCGCCGCTGCTCTCGCCGAAGGCCAGCGTCAGGCCAGTGACGATGATCACGATGACGGCGACGATCTTCGCGACCGGACCCTGGACGGATTCAAGCACCTGCTGGAGGGGTTGTTCCCAGGGCATGCCGGATCCCGCCGCCTGCGCGGCCGGGGCTATGGCGAGGGCCAGGCCGATGGCCGCGCCGATAAGGAAGGTCGATCCGCGAGTCGGAATTTTGGCAAGCTGCATGGTCATTCTCCTTGGGGGTTGAGAGGCAAGAGGAAGTCGGCGAGCGCGTAGGCGCCGGTGTCGGGATCGAGCCCGGCGACACGCGCGATCTGCGAGATGCGGCGCTGGAGGCCGCGTCCGGAGATGAAGACGATGACGTCGATCGCCTCGGCGATCAGCCGGCGCGGGACCGTGACCACCGCCTCCTGGACAAGACCCTCGATCCGGTAGAGCGCGGAGATCGCGCTATTTGCGTGGACGGTGGCGATGCCGCCGGGATGGCCGGTGTTCCAAGCCTTGAGCATGTCGAGCGCTTCGGGACCGCGCACCTCTCCCACGATGATGCGGTCGGGGCGCAGGCGCAGCGTCGAGCGGACGAGATCGGCCATCGTCACGACGCCCGGTCGCGTGCGAAGGGCCACCGTGTCAGCGGCGGGACTTTGCAGCTCGCGCGTGTCCTCGATCAGGATGACGCGCTCGTCGACCCAGGCCATTTCGGCGAGGAGCGCATTGGCGAGCGTGGTCTTCCCCGAGCTGGTGCCGCCGGCGACCAGGATGTTGTAGCGCTGGGTGACGCAGGCCTTCAGCCGGTCGGCGGCCGCCGGCGCCATAATGCCGTCGGCGACATAATCGTCGAGGCTGTAGAGCCGCTCGGCGGGCTTGCGGATCGAGAAGCAGGGCGCGGTCGACACGGGCGGAAGCACGCCCTCGAACCGCTCGCCAGCGCGACCCTCGACATGAGGTGGCAGTTCGGCCGAAACGATCGGGGCATCGCCATGCACTTCGGCGCGCGCGTGCGAGGCGACGAGCCGGATGATCCGCTCGACCTGCGCGGCCTCCATGCGAACCTCGGTGTCGGTGCGGCCCTCGCCCAGCCGATCGAGGCGCAGTGCGCCGTCGGGATTGACCATGATCTCGATGACACGGGAATCTGCAAGTGCTTCGGCGATCGCCGGCCCCATCGCCGTTCGCAGCATCGCGCGCCGCCGGTCCGCAGAGATGCCGGCGCTCACGGGTTGGACTCCGCCGCGCCGCCGAACCCGTCGGCGATCGTCCGCCGTCCAGCGGCGATCTGCCGGCCGACCTGGGCGATGAAGGCATCGAACCGCTTGGCGGCGATTGCCCGGCCAGCATGATCATTCTCTGCGAGCGGGGCCTGGATCGCGAGCTCGTAGCGGACGAACAGGGCAAGCGTTTCGAGCTGGATATGCCCGTCGCGCTCAAGCCGTCCGATGGCGGTGGTCAGGCGATCGAGCCGGATGCCGAAGCGATCTTCCAGTTCGGATGCGCCGCGCCGGTTGAGCCAGGCCGTGACTGCGTCGGTCAGGATCGCCGATTTGGACGCGCCCGGCTTTGCGGCCAACGCCTCGAGGCGGTCGCTTACCGGTTTCGGCAGGAACAGCTGGTGGCGGATCTTCTCGACCATGGTCACAGGTCCAACTGGAGGTCGCCGGGCCGATGCCCGTTCGAACCATCGGCGCCGGCATCGATGGCGTAGACAGTGCGTGCGGTGCCAAGCGCTCGTGCCTGATCCATCGCGCGCTGATCGGCTGCGGCATCGTCGTCGTCAGCGCCGAGACCGAGCGGATCGGTGGTGACCGGGTCGGGAGTCAGCGGACGATCGATTTCCTGCCCGGGTTGCCGGGCCTGCTCCAAACCTCCGCCAGCATCGCCGCCGACCTCATCTTCTCCGGCACCGAGACGTGCATCGGTGCCGCGAACGGTGCCTGCCCATACGTCCGGTCGCGCTGCCGGCCGGTCGGCATAGTCGCCACTCGCCAGCGTGGGCGGTGGCAGCACGCGAGCCTTGAAGGTGTCGTCCTCGAAGTAGCGAAGCTTGGTCGCGCGGATCGGTGGTGTGCCGGCGACGAGGACGAGTTCGTCAGTCGCGGACAGCTGCATCACTTCGCCTGGCGTCAGCAGGGCGCGTGCAGTTTCCTGTCGACTGACCATGACATGGGCGAGCCAAGGCGCGAGGCGATGCCCAGCATAGTTGCGCATCGCGCGCTGCTCGGTCGCTGTTCCAAGCGCATCGGAAATGCGCTTCGCGGTCCGCTCGTCATTGGTCGCGAACGCGATACGGACATGGCAATTGTCGAGGATTGCGTTGTGTTCGCCATAGGCCTTCTCGATCTGGTTGAGGCTTTGCGCGATCAGGAAGGCGCGCACGCCATAGCCGGCGAGAAAGGCGAGGCTGGTCTCGAAGAAGTCCAGGCGACCGAGCGCCGGAAACTCGTCGAGCATCATCAGCAGCTTGTGCCGGGCAAACGCGTTCGCCCCATTCTCGGCGTGAAGGTGCTCGGTGAGCCGACGGCCGATCTGGTTGAGCACAAGGCGGATAAGCGGCTTGGTGCGGCTGATGTCAGAGGGCGGCACGACAAGGTAGAGCGAGACCGGCGACCTGCCCTCGACGAGGTCGGCGATCCGCCAGTCGCAGCGCGACGTCACCATCGCCACGGTCGGATCGCGGTAGAGACCAAGGAACGACATGGCCGTCGACAACACGCCGGATCGCTCGTTCTCGGACTTGTTGAGGACCTCTCGCGCCGCCGACGCCACGACAGGGTGAACGACAGGCGCGTCGACCGTGCCCAGATGATTTGTAGTCATCATTCGGTGCAGCGTGGCGGTGAACGGACGTTGCGGATCGGACAGAAAGGACGCCACACGCGCGAGCGTCTTTTCTTCCTCGGCATAGAGAATGTGGAGGATGGCGCCGACGAGCAGCGAATGGCTGGTCTTTTCCCAGTGGCTGCGGCGTTCCAGCGCGCCTTCGGGATCGACGAGGATATCGGCGATGTTCTGAACATCGCGGACTTCGTCGATCCCGCGACGAACCTCCAGCAGCGGGTTGTAGCGTGCCGAGCGGGCATCGGTCGGATTGAACAGGAGGCAGTGGGAGAAGCGCTGGCGCCAGCCAGCGGTCAGCTGCCAATTCTCGCCCTTGATGTCGTGGATGACTGCCGAGCCCGACCAGCCAAGCAGGGTGGGCACGACCAGGCCGACGCCCTTACCGCTGCGGGTCGGCGCGAACGCCATGATGTGCTCGGGACCGTCATGGCGGAGATAGCGTGGTCCGGTCCGACCGAGAAAAACGCCGGAGTCGGTGAGCAATCCGGCGCTGCGGATATCCTTCGCGCTGGCCCAGCGAGCGGAGCCATATGTGGTGATGTTCTTGCGCTGGCGGGCACGCCATAGCGATCCAAAGATCGCGGCGGCGCAACCGACGAGACCGCTGGTCGCGGCAATCGCGCCAGCCTCCTCGAATATCGTCGGCGCATAGGCCTCGAACGAGAACCACCAGCCGAACAGAGCCCAAGGCAGGTAGATCGGAAGACCGAAGGCGGTGAACCATGGCCGGCCAAGTTCGGGCTGATAGGCCAGTTCGGCTGCCGCCCACTGGGTCGCAAACCATACGCCCGCCAATACGATGGCGAACACGACAACGATCTGTCCGATGAGCAATTTGGTCGGGGTCATGCGGGCCTCCGCCCGCACGAGAATCAGCCTGTGCGGGCTCGACCGCTAAATTCAGCGATCTCTCTGCCTCGCGTCAGAGTCTCTCTGGTGCCGCCCAGTACCGTTTGAGGGAACGTCGGCGGCTGGACGAGATTTTTGCAACCCGCGTTTTCCGCGCCTGACCTTTTCTCCTGTCTGACATGCGCGCCTTACGGCAGCCCACCGTCCGAACGCTGATCAGGATTCCACCCGGTACCTTGGAGATGCTGAACTTGATGGCGATCGATCCATCACGCTCTTTTTGCGGCGCCTTGCTGCGCTGCATGTGCATCGACCTCTCCTGCAGGAACTGCGTCGGCGGCAGGATTTGTCGGCGATGCTGTCGCGACAGGCGCCAATTGGCTCGATTCGACATTCCCAGGCGACATATAATCTAAGTCAAAGGCATGTCGGCTCATCACGGTCGTATATTGATCAAGCAATGCTGCGGAGTACGGCGCCCGAATTCTCCCGCAGCGGCGGAGACGCCACGTCACCCGCTTCGGGCGCTTGATGGTTTGCTTGTTGGCGCGCGTCGCTGTCGCGGGCTCGAACACTGCTGTGTGGATATGCCGGAAGGCATCTGCCGAGGAGAATGCTAGCTGGAACGCCATATTGATCGTCGTGCCTGCGTCCAACTTCACCGCAGCTGCGAGGGCAACAGACGGCTGGGCCGTGCGATCATCATAGACCTTCTGTTGACCGGCAAGTAGATGCTCGGGTGCAGAGTGCCCATCATCGACTCGAACGCGCCCATCGGGGCGAAACGATGCCAAGTCCAATATCGATAACTTTACGACGCTGGCGTTACGGAAGTCGCACGCCCACTGCTCGCCTCGAAGGGTAAATGGCAGAAGTGGCGCTTTCGGATCGGGTTTTCCTTCGACCGTCTTATTTTTCAACGGAACGAGAAATGCCGTGTCCTGAGCGCGCTTCTTTTCGTCCGGTCGCAGGGAAATGTCGCAAGGCTGGCCGAGCAGGACAAATTTCTGTTTGCTCGCGGCCGTCGCGCTTTCGTCTGAATCGACCTCGAAGACATCGCCGCAGGCGATGGGTGTCAAAGCCCGATTCAACAGTTCATCGGACTCCCAAACTTCCGCCTCACGAAAAGCGGTCAAGTGAACGTCGGGAGACATGTTGATTGGTTTCAAGGTGATCCCGCGTAGCGCTCGCAACCGCTTCGCGTTGTCCAGAACCTTTTCGTCTGTGCCAAAGAATTCTCGAGCACTCTTACCCAGGTGCGCGGTAATCGCGCGCTCGACGACATGAAGTTCAGAGACTCCCTCTTTGTAGCCACGCTCAAAGACATGGGATTCCAGCTGCTCAGGCGGCACGCTAAGCAGATTGTTGGCTGCGTCATCGATTGCCTGATGAAGCGTCTTCTGCGCTTCGTGCAGAACATCATGCACGCTCTTGCGCAGTCCGGCCCGTTTCACACCGACGCGAAGCGCCTCCGCCATCGCATCAGCATCTTCCGGGTTATCATAAAGACGTTCTTTCGCGATCACGCACAGCGGAACACCCAAGCCACCCAAATCGGTCAGCTGTGACCGCAACTCGGATTCGCTCTTCGCTTCGCCAGAAATGTCGGTTTCGTGTGTAAGGATGAATGCCGTTCCCGACGACTTTTCGTTCCAGAGAGTTCGCAGCACATCGAGACCCCGTGTCTTCGATCCACCTGCTTCGTTTAGGTCCACAACATAGCTGAGTTCCGGGTCGCCTCCTTGGCAAAGCGCCGCGAGTTCCCGGTCCGCCTTATCGAATGTCCAACGATCCGCGGCGACTACACCGAGCAGCGCACACGCCTTCTCGATCGCGCTCGCTGATAGTTCGCCGGTCGCGAAGTCTTTGTTTTCACCTTCCTTCGCAAAGAATGCCGCCTTGATTTCTGCCACGCGCTCTGCACCAAGGTCGGCCAGGATCTGGGCGATCGTGCCGAGCGCGGTGTCGGCGTCATATTCATGCTGCGCCAGCGCGTCGTTCAGCTCTGGAAAATCGCAAGCGATCGCGGTCTCTAGGCTATTCGTGAGAAGCACCGCCAACTGAGCCGGCGTGTCGTTGAAACAATCATCGATCCAGATCACCCGCTTCGCGCCGAGGATCGCCAAAGCCTCCGAAACCTCCATCTCAGACCCCCACGACAAGTGGGCGCAGATTCACGGCGAATTTGTAGCGATTGCCCGTGTCGTTGCGGTCCGGCAGCAGCGTCACCTCGCAACCGTCAATCCGCAACAGTTCGGTTGTGATGAACAACCCGAGCCCTTGGCCTGAATCTCGCTCCGGCTTTGCGGTAACGAATATATCGAAGAGCGTCTCTTCGTAATGCGGGTCGACACCTGGGCCATTGTCGGAAAGCACGAACCCAAACCCCGTAAGTTCAACCAGGATTTCCCTCTTGCTGCTTACTTGACCTACGATCTCGCCGCGGCGAAGCCAATATGAGCTGTTGCGAACAAGGTTGTCGAACACCTGCAGCAATCGCGGCCGATTCGCACGAACATTGGAACTGGTGCCAATGATTCGAGTCTTGATACCCGCGCGATCGAGTGCATTCGCGCGTGTCTTGAAATACTCCTCGACGAAATCCCGCAATACGATCGTCTCTTTGATCGCACGAGATCGAGGCAGCATCGGATCGATCAATGACGCAGCGCTTGAGATTGCGCTGCAGGATGTTCGGATCGCGCGCAAATGAGGGAGCAAACCTTTGCCCGCGCCAGTTGCCATTTTCTCGATCGCCGCAGTCCGTTGACGAATCTCGGTCAAATGGGTCCGGAGCTCGTGAGCCAAACCGCGTGCACTCAGGCCAACTGCCGCACTCTCGAAGAGAGCCACCATTTGCTCGTCACGATCCTCGAACTCTTGTCGAAGCCGTACGAGGTTGGCACCCGATTGCGCGCTTTCGGTCAATTTTGAACGAACGATTTCCATCGCCAGGACGGCATTGCTCGCCAACTGCAGAGCCTTCGTGGCGGAGCCTTCTCCCGGGACCTGTTTTGCCTCCCGCTCGAGCTGCTCGATCTGCTCTTGCAGTTCCCCTGCGATGCGCGCCGCATCGTCGCGAGCAGCTTCTGTCGACTGGAGGCCAGCTTCCAACTGCTTGAACGAACCGGTGACGGTAGCGGCAACGCCCGCAACCTCAGGCCCGACTTGTTTCTTGTAATAGTCGTCGAGCGCGCGGCGCACTTGCTCGAGTGTCTCGTTGGCGAAAATCCGGCAGCGACGCGCTATTTGTAGGAAGCCGCGATAGGCTGCGTCTTCGACGAAGCCCTCTCGATCAGACTTTTCCACGAGTCGGTAATTTTCTTCACCTGTCAGCGCAAAATAACCGACAGTGTTGTCGACACGCATACCGTAGGTGCTGCCCGAGGTCATTCCTGCGGAAAGCTCAAGCCAGTCGCCTTGTGAGCGCACGCGAAATCCGTCCCGAAGGATTGAGATTCCGGTCATCCCTTTAATCAAGTTACGATCGACACCTAGGCCCGCTGCGGCCGGCTCGTCGGCTTCTCCCGGATCGTCAAGATGGAAAAAGTAGAATGCCCCGCCGAACGCCCCGGGATCTATGATAGCCGCTCCGCTGTCGAGTTGCATATCCGACCATTGAAATGTGCGCTTGAGCGTAATGAACCAAGCCCCGTCGAGCTCTATCTTCTTGTCTTTATAGGCCTTCAGACGCCCGTAGCTATGAAGCGACTTCGCAAACCCGGCGCCGCCATCCTTATCGAAGACAGTTGCCGTCCTGCGACTAGCTTTGGCACTGCGCGTCGAGGTGAAAAGGCGCTTCCGAAAGCGCGCTTCCGCAATGAGAATATGTTTCTTCGGATCCTTGGGGTCCCGCTCCCACTTGAACTGGAAGTCGGCGATTGCGCGTTTGAGCACTTCTTCGGTGACGGTGACGAGAGAGTGATCGACGCCATCCAGTTTGACGCCAACGGGAAAAGTCGAGGTCGTCTCAAACGGAGAGATCAGTCGCGCCAGACTCCGCGTAATTTCGCTGATACGATCCTTGCGGCGCCACTCCGGTAGGTCGCGAAGACCCAGAACGGAAACACGGGTCCCTTTGAATTTATCGTTGTTAGGGATCTCGTCCATGAAGACGGGAATCTCATCGACGGTCTTGGCGGATTCACAGTCCGCCCAACGAAATTGTGCAACTGCAATCGGACTCGAGGGAGCCGTCGCAGTCTCGATACGTAGGATATCGCCGAGCTTCATGGAACCTAGTCGTCCCAGGCCCTTGTCGCCGAGCGGTGTGCGGCCTTTGGCGGTTTTCGCCTTCTGCGCACCAGGAATTCCTCTTTTGCTCGAGCGGCTAATGACCAACCACGACGTCCGCAATTGATCGGGCGAGAGACCGTCCCCCTTGTCCTCGATCGTGATCCGGCCGGTGTAGGTCAGTTTCCGTTGGATCTTTTCTGCAGCGTCGACCTTCGTTGTCGGCAGCAGCTGAGCTCCCGTTTCGTCGAAGAGTTCGACCGTGACTGTCTCGGAGGGGCGGTCGAACATGCGAAGTTTTGCTGCGGAGCCAGATTCAACCTGAGCGCCAACCTCACGCGTGTCGATGTCGATAAGACACCCCGGTGCATCGGCGTCGTAAGCGTTCTTCACGCACTCTAGAATCGCTTGTTCGACATCAGTCACGAGTTCGCTGCCGAGTTGCACAAGGACATGTGCGCCGACTTTCAGTTCTGCTGGCTGATCTGGATCATCAGACATTATGCGAACTCAACGACAGTAGTTGTTTCGGCCGTGATCATTACACCTTGGGAATTGCGGGAGGGCATTCGCTTGTTCGGCAGCTGTCGACGCAGATCGGCGATTGGCTTCCCGCCAAGATGTGTCACCATATCTTTGCAAATCGCGTCAAAAGGTACAGTCATCCCTGCCGCAGTTCGGTTACCAGTCGTCAGCACCCAGTGTGCCGTTGCCCCCGAAGACGAGCGGAGATGGCATAACGCGTCGTAGAAGTCGCCGACGAAACTGGACACTTTGCGCACCGCTCGCTGCGTTCCCCGCGCTTCTGCCTCAAGCATGAACTTGTCAAAATGGGGCGATATCGCGCGCACGGGAACTGCCTTATCTTCCGAGCCACGGACGGTGCCTCCCAAGCTCGCTGAATCCAATGAGTTGGTGTTGGCCATCAGCCGCCTGGCTGAGGCGCCTGGGAGGTCTCTTTCCGGCATCCATCGCATCGCCAGATATGAGAACTGACCATATGGTATGGTCGTTTGGTTATCGCCATATGGCGGCGACGTAACCAGCACCTGATGCTCCGCCGAGGGCCAATCAAGGTCCGCGTGCCGGGCATCCTCGCACAGGATTTTCACTAGCGGACGCGCGGCGCTTCGCTTGTTCAGCAATGCCCGATAGTCGCGTACACGCATGAGTGCTTGGCGCAGGTTAGACTCGAATGCCGTGACCACCTTGTCCGCCGCCACGCGATCATCCAACTTGCGGATATGCAGCTTATAAGTGCTGGTGCGGCTGTTAGAGCACTGTCGGACGGTTTCGGCGAAAACGGTCCACATCACTTTGCGGGCGTCGACATCATCGACCGACAGAATCGAGCGCCGCAACAAAGAGAACTTGGCCGCGCTCGCGTCGTCGAACCACTTGGCGCGGCCCGGGAAGTCCACATCTATTTCCTCGCCGACGTCCCTGCGAAGGGAATCCAGCAAGATTTGGGCGGCGCCCTCGACATCGACGCCGCCATCAATTGCCGCTTTTGCCTCGCATACGAGAGCCGCCAGCGGATTAATATCGATGCCTGTGAAGTTGAGGCCTCGAACAAGCGCCTCCGTCATCACGGTGCCGGAACCAACGAACGGGTCCAGCACGCGTGACTCACGTTTCGTCGATGCGAGGATGGCATCGATGATGTCACCCTGCATCCGAGGGACCATCATCGCAGGATAGCGGAGCAAGCCATGAAGATTGGGCCGACTATGAGCCCCAGTGTCGCTCCAAGACACAGGCGGACGACTTTCAAGTTCGAGCAGCCGCTGGCGCAACGATTGGCGCTTGATCATTTCTTGCCACCGCGGCGACCGGCGATGTCATCATCCGTTATCTCGATACCGGCGCCACGAAGCGCCTCCAGGACCAAAGCCCGGCGCGTCCGACCGGTCTCAACGGATTTGAGATCGATCGCGCGCTTAACCTTAGGAGGAACTGTGATCTGCAAAGGGACTTCTGAATCCGCTCGGTTTCCCGCCGCACTCGCGCTTTTCGCCATACCCATTCCCCTCATGTAGGCTGCTGGCATGATTTCATTAAATGTGGAAGCCATTAAATCATGAATTCATGGCTGAGGAGCATCCGCATGATCGCCAGCTCAAAATATGATGCATTCTGCCACTTCAGATCAAAACTAAGTGGCATCCTGCCTCATTTATACCTATGAGCCATGGTTTTTCAGGAGGTCAAAGTGAACGGCCAGGAAGCAAAGGCCCTGAGAAAGCGGGCGGGCATGTCGCAAGCTGAGTTTGGCATGGCAATCGGACTATCACGCGAGAGCGTCGGCCGAATGGAGCGTGGCTCGGAGTCGATCGATCGCAGGAGCGAACTCGCCATGCGGTATATCGCTGAAAAGGCGCCCGTTCCGCCGCGATCTCTGGCGCAAATCCACGAGAAGGTCATGTCCATTCTCGACGAAGCCGCCGTACGCGGTCGAGTATCCTACGAGGCTGTTGTTGTCCTCCGGACCATCCCATCGGAGTGGGTAGCGTCTGACGGCAGCGCGCTGGGCGCCTCCCTATTGCAAAACGCGCAGGGTTTGATCGGGATCATCAATTGCCTCGACGATGCTGACCCATATCGCGCCAAGGTTCATGAGGATCTTCGTCAGCTCAAGCTCGCATGGGCGGCAAACAGGGTTCAGGATGGCTGATCTGGCATAGAGCTCTCCTGCGGGATATCGCTTACCCGATTTCTGGTCCCGCTCGTCCGCGTCCGATACGCCAGCTAATTCCGTCGTTACTCACAACCCCAACGACGCTGTTGCCGATCCGGCGATCTAGCACCGGGCGCCAAGGGACGAGTGTGAGTTCCCGGCTGTTTTCGACGACCGCGAAGCGACCGCTGGTTAGATTGATCTGGCGCACTAAGCGGCCCTCGATGGCGTTCCCAGCGCGCATCTCGACGAACGGCTTGCCCATCTCGCCAGCCAATTCCTCGCCAGCACGCAGAACCTCGCGACGCTGGAGCATCATTATCGCGTTGGCGCGAAGCCGAATCCGATCGCCATCGACATCCGCAAGCTGCTGGTCGACAAGCCACTGCTGCCGGAACGCCATGGCCGCACGGACGTCGCGGCCGAAGCCGGCGTCGCGGATCGGCAGCGGAGATTGCGATGCGAGCTCGCGATCGACCCAGGTTGCCGCGTCGGCTCCTCGAAGCTGTTCCAGTGGCTGCACAGACAGGGTCTCGACCTCGACCGGCTGATCCCGATGACGGCGTGCCTCGTAGGCGGCGGCACGATCGACATGGTCAGCCGGGATCGTCCAGGTCCCGTCCGGCTCGCGCTCGACGCCAGCGCCCGCACGCCGCATCGCCTCAAGCCGCCGCGTATGGGTCTCGGCGAACGCCTGGGTGGCCGAGGGGTCTTGCCGCAGATGCAGGTCGGCCGAATATCGCCCGCCATTCGCCGCCGCCACCTCGGCTACAACTCGGTCGGCGTCGCGAATCTCCAGGCTTCGCGCCGATACCCGCACGATTGCGCCCTCTGGTATCGGCGCGACGGCGTCGCCGCGCCCGATATCGACATAATGGGCATGGCCATCGACGCCGTCGACCAGCAGATAGTGGCGGTCACGGTGCTCATCGGCGAGGCCGCGCGCGATCACGCGGCCGACCACCGGCTCCGGATCCGTTTCCCCGGCACCGAACAGGCTTCGCCCGAGCCACGGCCGCTGGAGATTCCGGGCGGTCAATTCGCGCTGCATGGTGCGGATGATGTCGCCCCGCTCGCCAAGCGTGCGCAGCGTCCCCTCCAGATCGTCGGCGAGCCGCCAGCGACCACCGCCGACGTTATCGGCGAGGTCCATGCTGGCGAGCTTCTGCAACCGGCCGGCTCGCAGTGACTGCTGGAAAGGATCGCGGTCCGCCGATGTGACCAGTCGATCGGCATCCATCGACCTGATCAGACGCCGGTCGATCGCGGTCATCCGCTCCTCGCCGATATCGTGACGAAGCCGCGCCTCGATTTCCTGGTCGGTGCGCGGCCCGAGATCGAGCGTCACCAGCTCGGCTGCCCGCTCGCGGATGCCGTGCGCAATATACTCGCGGGCGATGATCAGATTTTGGCCGGTGTCATCGATGCCGCGCAGCATGATGTGCGTGTGCGGATGGGCGGTGTTGAAGTGGTCGACCGCGACCCAGTCGAGCCGCGTACCAAGGTCGGCCTCCATCTGCGTCATGAGCCGGCGGACATAGGGCTTGAGGTCGGGATATTCCGAGCCGTTCTCGGCCGAGACGATGAAGCGGAACTGATGGCGATCGCCGTCGCAGCGCTGGAGGAATGCCTTGCCGTCGGCCGTGTCGCGCTCGGCGGAATACAGCTCGCCTGGCGCGCCCTCGCGGGTAACGCCGTCCCGCTGAATGTAGCGCAGGTGAGCGCGCGCCGCAGGCATCCCCTTGGTGCCGATGCGGACCAGTCGCGTCTTCACCACCGCGCGCCGCGCCCGCATGCCGCCGAACCGATCGCGGCTGGAAAGCAGACGTCCCATGCTGGCGCCGCGGCCGATTCGGCTGCCGTCGAACCGCCGGCTCCTGATCGAGCCTTTCTCGGCCGAGCGGACCGCCGCGCCGACCACGCGACCGAGGTAGCGGCGCGCGCGCTTTCCGCCTTGCTGACGCTGCCGACCGAGCCGTGGCGTGAACTCTTCGTCGTCGCTCATCGCGGCCCACCGTCGCGGCCACAAATCTCGCGAATTCGGGCTGGAAATGGCGGATTTCCGCCAATCCTCGCGAGCATGTCTCGTGGCGCCCGTGCCATGTCTCCAAGAAAAACGATGTGCAGACAATCACTTGGCACCTGTCGCGAGACAGTGCCTTTCTCTTGCTTTCGCCTTCTTCCTTCTTCTCCCTCTCCTCGGCTCAAAACAAAGGCCGGGACACGATGCCGACCCGGCACCGCGCCCCGGCCCGAAATGCGCATATCCTCACGCATCCGCGAATGCCGCCAAAGCCTGCTTCCGCCGCCCAAATTCGCGCTTGCCCATCACTCCGTGCGCGTTTCCATCGC
The DNA here is from genome assembly GCF_039522915.1 of Sphingomonas oligophenolica. Classification (NCBI taxonomy): domain Bacteria; kingdom Pseudomonadati; phylum Pseudomonadota; class Alphaproteobacteria; order Sphingomonadales; family Sphingomonadaceae; genus Sphingomonas; species Sphingomonas oligophenolica. Next base: position 29,040 of record NZ_BAAAEH010000032.1, on the reverse strand, counting down.
CATCGACGATCATTACCGCCACGAACCACCGGCCATCCAGTCGCCCGAAAATCCGAACCCGATCCAGGTCGATTTCCTCATCGTCGGTGCTCTCATAAGCGCCAATCCAGCGCTCCTGATCCCGCGCATCCCAGAGAAAATCGGTCTCCTCGGCCTCCAGAAACCGATGCGCCAGAGCCTCCCCGACACCGTGGCCGAACTCGATCTCCAGCCCCGAAACCAGCGCCGCAATCACGCGATCCGACGCCACCGAAATGGGTTGAAACATGCCCATGATCATCTCCTTCGCTTCTGTTCTCCTGATCGAGAGCATCGTGAAGAAGACGGGTGGCGGAGCGGCTGTCAGGGCCGCGGAGCGAAGCGGAGCGCCGCGAAGCGGACGTGGGGGGAACCGATTTTCGCAGAAAATTGGGGGGCACCCACGGGCCTTGATAGGCGCTTCGGCAGCCGTCAGGCTGGGCCTGTCGAGACGAGCCCCTCCCACGCCCGCGATCATGGCCCGACTTTCCGGACAGCGAACAAGGACGGCTGCGGCTCACGAACCGTGGGCGAGGTTTGATCCCCGGACACGATGCGCCGGACGACGAACAGCGGGGGCGGAACTGCTGCCTGACTGGCCAGCGAGGACGGCTGCGACGTGCCGCCAACCGTAACGAGATAGGCCACCGTCTCGCCGGGAAGCCTCCGATTGCCGGCAAGCCAGGCGGCATAGGCGCCCGGTCCCGCATTGTAGGCGCCGAACAATCCCGGATAGCCGAAGCGGTCATACATCAGCCTCAGGAAACACGTGCCGGCGAGGATGTTATCGCGCGGATCGTCGGGATTGGTGCCCAATCCGAGGCGCGCGCGCATGTCCGTCCAGGTCTTGGGCATGAGCTGCATCAGGCCCATCGCGCCGGCGCGACTTCGGATCGGGCGACCATTCAGCGTCGTGTAGCCCCGGCTCTCGGCCCGCATGACGCGCTCGATCCAGCTCGTCGGAATACCGAATTTGGCCGACGCCTCCTCGATCAACGGCCGCCAGCGCCCGACCTCGTCGGCTCGCGCGGCAGTGGCGGCCAGCAGCAGCATGGCCGGGAGCAATCGGGTCAGCGCGCCCATAGCAGCCGCGCCTTGCCGACCACCAATCCGCCTTCGGTCACGCCGAAATAGCGGCCGTCGAAGGACGCCGGACTGCCCGACATGAGCAGGAAGAGCTGGTGGCCGCGAAGGCGCACACAGCCGCTCCACCATTTCATCGGCCGGCCACTGGCGTCGGCAATGCGGCGCTCGACCACCCATTTTCCGTTGACGAAGATTTCCTGACCGAGCGCGCAGACCTCGTCGCCCGCCACCGCCGCGACGCGCTTCACCAGCGGCACGTTGGCGGGAATGTAGCGCCGCTGCGCCGCTATCATCCGCCACGGATCGGGCACCCGCGCGATGACCATGTCGCCAGCATCGACGGATGCTCCGGGGGTCACCGCATAGAGACCGACCGGGGCGCTGGCGCTGGCATTCCACACCAGGCGCGGGGCCGGCGGAAACGCCGTCGTCAGCCCGAGCAGCGCGATGCCGACGCCGGTGATCGCAATGCGACGACCGAGGCTCCGACGCCGCTGCTTGTCGGCGCGAAGCTGATCGCCCCATTCCAGCAACGGTGTCGTCGAACCACGAATGTCACGCCTGGTCATGGTCGCGGCCTCCCATTGACTGGGCCTTCGACCATGCGTCGAGATCGTCGATATGATACTGGACGAAGCGGCTGTGCAGCCGGAACACCGGCCCCTTGCCGGCGCGCCGAAGCCGCTTGAGCAGCCGGCTCGAGAACTTCAAATAGGCCGCCGCCTGATCGGTATTGAGGTAGGGGGAGCCGCGTTTCGCGCGGGTCGCGCGGGAGATGTCGTCGTCGCTGTCCATTCTTCCTGTCCGGGTCCGAAAGCGATGGCGATCTGCCGTCGCTGACACCGGGAGTGGCGGGCGGGACACTGGTTGCGGAGTGTCGGAATCGCGGCCTGCGTTTTCGACACACCTGATGCGCCGGGGCGTGAATGCCCCGCGCGCCGGAGCGCGCGGGGCTCGCCTTCGCCGGCAAGAGCGGTGTGGGTTATGCCGGGTGGCAGGGGATTTGTTGGTCCCGTGCGACGGTAAGCTGACGGTGCAGACGCCCCCGCCTGCAGGGTCTCTCGCGAGCTATGGCAAATCCGGCTCACCGCTCGTGCCCCGCGCGCGGTGGCGCGCGGGGCATCCGGTTCAGCGCGACCAGATGAGCTTGTGCTCGCCGTCGTCACCCTGGCTGAGTGTCGCGTAGATCGGAGCCGGGAACGACGGATCGTCGAGCTTGAGGCTCAGATATTCTGCGCCGGTCTCGCGCGCCGCCTTGGTCCAGGCCGCCCCGAATTCGACGCCCGAAGCGCTGACCCGGTGGTCGGGCGACTTCTCGTTGTCGCGCTCGCAAGGGCGGATGCTCGCCTTGACGCGAAGCGTCAGGGTCCGGATTTCGCCGGTGTAGACGCCGTTTTCGCCGCGGGTGAAGCTGCCAATCTGTGCCATGATAACCTCCTTCAATTGATGCGATGCCGCCCGATGCGGCCTCGACAGGCGGTCGATCAGGCGGGCGGAGGACGGTCCCGCACCCGCAGGGCCGCAGCACAGCGGAGGACGGCCAAAGCCGGGCTTCTTGCCTCGCGAGGAAGGCGAGGGAACCGAGCCGGGGAAGAAGGTCGGCGACGCCGTTGCGGGACCGGCGGACCCCGCCAGACCCGCCGAGAGAGAGGTCCGTTCAGGGCGGCAGTCGACATGCAGGAGGTCTGGCACCGTGCGGATGACGCTCGACAATCGGCCCCCGGCACCGCGATAATCCTGTCCATGCTTCGTGCCCTAGCGCTCTCCTCCGTCCTCATTGCCGCGACACCGATGCCAGCGCCCGCCGGCGCAGCTGACGAGTACGATTCCGGCCGGGTGGCCTGGGTGACCGACGGCGACACGTTCCGGCTGGAAAGCGGCGAGCGGATCAGGATCGCGGGGATCGACGCCCCGGAAACGCACCGCGACCAGGCCAGATGCGCGGGCGAAACGCTATTGGGATTGCGGGCAAAGGACCGCGCCACGGCGCTGCTTGCGGGGCGCGACGTTACCTTCCACCGCGTCGGCCGCAGCTACAACCGTACCGTCGCCACCGTCGTCCTCGACGGCCATGATCTCGGCACCGAGCTGGTGCGGATCGGCGTCGCGGCGTGGTGGCCGCGCGGTCGGCCGAAGCCGGACTGGTGCCACCGCGCATCCTGATTTCGGATTTGATCGGGGATGGCCGGAGACTATGATCGCAGGGCGTGCAGCGCCGCCAATATGTCGCGTCGGTGGACGCTCTCACCCCCAACAGAGTACCGGAGAAGCGATACGCTCTCCACTTCCGGGAGGTTCATGATGAAGACGATCGAACGGGCCGCCCGGGCGCTCTGCAAATTCGACGGACATGCCGAGAATATCCGGTTCGAGGGCGGCCCGATGTGGCAAAGCTACGTGCCGCAGGTGCGTGCGCTACTCGTTTCTGTTCGCGCGACGGCTCCGGCAGGTGCGGACGCCGAGACCTGGCGGACGATGATCGAGGCCGCTCTCGCCGAGGGCGACGGCATCTAGGCTCGCCGCGCGCCATCAGGATCTAGTCTTTCCACTCGCTCCGGCGGGCGGGCAACCGCGTCTGCGCCGTCCTGAGCTTCGGCTTCGAACCTCTGTTGCCGCGCACGACCGGCACGCCGTTCTTGTCCAGAGTTCGAATGCTCTCCTTGACGATGTTCCGGTATTTTCCCGAAGCATCCCAGGCCCAGTCGAAGGCGACGGTATCGGACGCAAAGACCCATTTCTGCGCGCCAAGCGCGAGGAAGCTGTACCAAGCGTCGCCGATCTTGATGCTGTGCCCGTGCAGCGCGGCGGTGTTGCCACCCTTGCTGGGAGGCCTGCTCGGTTCGCGAAGGACGGTCCGATAGTCGCCGATCACGCTCCAATCGAGCGTCTGAACCTGGCTCTCAGTATCGGTGTCTTTATCGGGCATGGCGCCGGCATAGCCCATCGCATCGGCTGCGGGCACAAGAAAAGCCGCGCGCCGCCGCCGGAACGGCGGAGGCGCGCGGCCGGATTTTGAGGGTCCGTAGGCGGGCGGGGTTTCCCCCGCCCGCGAGGATCACGCGGCCTGCGCGAAAGGCTCCTGATCGGCATCGGGGTCCGGCTCGGGGGTCCGCGCCGCCTCGACCTTGGCATGGGCGGCGACGGTGCCGACGCCGCCGCGCGCGGTGTAGGCAGAGGCCGGGAAGCCCAGCCATTTCGGCACCCAGCGCCCGACCTTGGTCCGCCCGTCCGCGCCATCGAGATGATCGCGGACGATGCGCTTCAAGGTCTTGGTCTTCTCGCCCGCATTGGCCGTGGCGACCGTCTCGCCCGCCACTTCGGCGACGATCCGAGTCAGCACTTCCTTGTCGCGGATCAACTCGAAGAACGCCGCGTCTGCCTGCCACCAGTCGGCCATGTCGACGCCGATCTGCGTTCCCGCCGCCGTGACGGCGGCGCTGCCGCTGGCCAGCGTCTCGCCCATGACGACCGTGATGATCTCCATGACGATGGCGTCGGGAAGGTCGATCAGGCGCAGGAAGATGCCCGCCACCCCATAGTCGTCGCCATTGCCGCCGGTGACGGTCGGCTCCTCGGACGAGAAGTCGAGAACGCCAAGCACCGCGCGGCGGCGCTCGTCGAACAGCGTCTCGCCGCGACAGGTTTCGAGGCTTTCGCGGACTTCGTCGTTGCGCGCCGCCTGCGGTTCGGGCGACACCCGCCACAGATGCGAGCCGCCGATGGCGTGCGCGACCATCAGGCGCAGCGCGATGCCGGGATGACCGAGCAGGGCGGCGCGCACGGCGGCGTGACGGTGCAGGTCGAGATAGGTCTGCATCGTCGATGTGACCTCGGGCCGTGCCAGTTTCGCGGGTTCCGGGCTGTCGCCGCGCGCGGCGCGCCGGGCTTCCTTGGCGGAGAGATAGCCCTCGTGGAAGGTGACCTCGCCGGTCGAACGGACATCGACATAGACGCGCCCGCCCTTGCGCTTCGGGGCCTTCTCATATTCCCACGAATGGAAATGTTCGGACGCGGGGACGATCACGACATCGCTCCAGCCTTCCTCCAGATAGGCCGCTCGGCGGGCCTCGATGGCCTCGTTCTGCGCGGTCCAGAAGGCGTCGGCATCGGCGAAATAGCGGTCGTCGCCGAACAGGTCGGCGACGGTCGCTCCCTTGAAGCCGTCCAGATCGAACAGCGCGAAGCGCGCCGGGATCGACTGCCCGCCGAACAGCCATGCCTTCATCTGGTGCCCGGTCGGCACGTAGGTTTCCGGGTCATCATAGAGCGCCAGCCACGCGCGTTGCTGGCTCTTGCTGGCAAGGGTCAGGTGGCGGACGGTGGCGCGGTCGATCTTCTCCGCCGCATAGAGGCTGCGGACACGCGGCAGCAGATTGCCGAGCGCCAGCACCCGCGCGATGGTCAGGTCGGGAAGGCCGAAGGTCGCGGCGATGTCGGCGACGTCGCGGCCCTCCTTCACCAGCCGGGTGAAGGTCTCCCATTGCGTGACCTCGTCGGCGTCGAGCCGGGCGAGGTTCTCGATCATCGACGCTTCGATGGCGGCGGCATCGTCGGTTTCGGCGAGGATGCGGCAGGGCAGCGGCTCAGCTTCGCCGGTTTCCTGCGCGACGATCCGCGCGGCATGGAAGCGCCGCGCGCCCGCGACGATCTCATAATGGCCGTCCTGACAATTGGGGCGCACCAGCAGCGTCTGGATGATGCCGCGCTTGCGCACGGTCGGCAGCATATCGGACACGTCCGGGGCCTTTTTTCCATAGCGCATGTTGGTCTTGCTGACGGACAGCTTGTCTTGATCGATGAAAACGAGTGTCATGGCACAACTCCTTGTGAGTGCCGGTCCGTCGCTCTTTGCTGGGATGGCGGACCGGTTTTCGGATTGGCGGCGAAGCGCGCCGCCCGCGCTTCAACCGCCGTCCGGTTCGCCCGGACGGTGCGGAAGATCAGGGTCCGCGCCGGTCTGTTCGGCACGGCGCAACAGGGTTTCGGCCCACAGGATCGAACCGGCGCGGCGCGCCCACTCGGTCCAGATGGTCAGCGGAAAGGCGCTCTCGAACGACAGGTCGCGCTCGATGAACAGGCCGAAGGGCAGGCGGACTTCCGCGATCTCGGACAGGCTGAAATAGCCGAGTTCGGGGCAGCCGAACCCAAGGTCGGCCAGCCCGAACAGGGTGTCGCCGTCCTCGTCCAGTTCGGTCGCCAGCCATGTCGCCGCGCCGAGCGGGTTGAACAGCTTGACCACTGGTGGCGGATCGAAGCGCTGTCGCTTCTCGTCACAGGCGCGGCGGGAAATGTCGTTGGCGCGGAGCGCGAAACGCAGCTCGGGGGTCAGGAGGATCATGCCGCGATCCTCCCGTCTGCCTGCGTGGCCTGCGCCTCGCGGTGGCGCGCCAGCAGCCAGTCGGCGGCCTTGGTCGCGGCGCTGGCCGCGCGGAAGATCGCGCGATTGTCCTCGCGCAGCACCTCAAGCCACGAGCCGATATAGTCGGCGTGACGCACGGTGGGCGTGATGCCGAGCGCGGCGCAGAGGAAGGCCGAACCCATCTCGGCAACGAGTTCTTCCCGCGCATAATCCTTGCTGCCGAAGCCATTAGTCAGGTCGCGGTTCAACCGCTTGGCGTGCCCGGTGGCGTGGGTCAGTTCGTGCAGGCAGGTCCGGTAATAATTGACCTGCTCGAAGAAGGCGGGCTGCGGCGGCACCTGCACGAAATCATGGGCAGGCACATAGAAGGCGCGCGTCCCGCCGATGCGGAAATCCACGCCCGACGCGGCGATCACCTCCTCGGCCACGGGCACGATCTCGCGCTCGGGAAGCGGCACGGGATCGGACGCCAGCCCGGCGCGAAGCCCCTCGCACTGCGCGACGTTGAAGACGGTGAAGCGCTTGAGGAACGGCACCGCCTTGGCCTCGTCGCCGTCGCGCGTGGCGCGTTCCTTCTCCGCTTCGGGGGTGAAGCGGTCGGCATAGGCGACGGTCACGCCATGCTCGCCCTTGCGCACGCATCCGCCCGCTTCCTGCGCCTGCCGGAAGGTCAGCCACGATTGCGAGGGCCAGCCATGCTCGATGACCGCGCCCCACAGGATCAGGACATTGACGCCCGAATAATTGCGCGCGGTGAGGGCATTGCGCGGCAGGCCGGGTCCGGCGCTGCCCGCCGCGCCCCACGGCTGGACCCAAGGCAAGCGCCCGGCCTCAAGCTCGGACACGATGCGCGCGGTCACCTCGTCATAGAGGCTGACCCGGTTCTCGGTCTGACGATCTTCGCCCGCGCCTTTGCGGCGGGAACGACGGTTGGCGGCTTCTCGCATCGCTATCCTCCATCGCCACCCAAAAAGCAGCAAGCCTCCCCGCAAAGGCGGGGGTGGGCGGCGAAAAGCGACCAAGAGGCCCGGCTCCAGTGGCCGGCGGCACCGCAGGGCGGAACGAAGAGGAGCACCCCGAAGCGCAGCGAAGGGGTTGCCGCAGGCCGCGACGGGCCTAGCCGGGAGCGCCGCCCGCACCCGCCGTACCGGGAGAGGCACAAGCAACGCCGCCGCGCGCCCGCGCGGCGTCCGCAGCCACGCCAGCGATCGTGACCGGACGGCCGAGACCCGCCAGGGCTCTACTTCGACCGCCGCCTAGGCGGCGGTCGAAGTAGAGCGCGATCGCACGGATGTGCGAGGCGCTGGTGGCCAGCTACCGCCTGCTACGTCACCAAGTCTGCCGAAGCCGCGTCAGAGGAACTGGTGGAACTGGTCGGGAGGAGCATGGAAGAACTGCGCCTGGCCCTCCTGCAGTGCCATGAACTGATACTCCGCGAGCTTTGCGAAGTTCGCGTCGCCGAGTTGGATGCACGGGATGCCCATGCCCCGGGACATGACTGCGGTGTGGCATGTCATGCCGCCCTGGCGTAGAACGAGCCCCGCAAGCAACGGCCTGCACTGCATGAAGGCCTGCGGGTAGTCGATGAGTTGGCGGAGATCGCCGTCGGAAACGGGCACGACTTTGCGCGGCGGCCGGCCGAGGCTGTTTTTCAGATAGGCATGCTTGTGGGCGTCGCGCAGTGGCGCGTCGAGGTCGCCGACAAATTCCTCGATCGAATCATAGGCGCGTCCGAAAGGGCTCGCCGCGTCGATGCGTGGAAGCCTTGCGACGACGGTCTGCCCGACCCCGAAGAAGGAGGACAGCGGCATCCCCTCGATCGTCTCGCCTTGCGACGATTGATCAATCCGGAACCCGGTCTCGCGCTGCTCCTCGGTCAGCAGGGCGCCGCGGATGACCGTCTCGACCGGGGTCAAGGCCACGCCGGCAGAAGGCACCGACAGTGTTTCCAGGAACGTGTCGAGCGTTTCGCCGGCGAGCAGGTGCGACCTTGCCTGGCCAAGCTCCTGTTGCACCGCCGCATGGGCTCCGGCCACGGCGGCGGCCTTGCGGTTCAGCAGCTCGAGCAGCGTCTCCAAGTGCCCGCGCCGTCGGCTCTCGAGCGCGGCGATGTCCGCCAGCGTCCGCTCGATGCTCTTGTCCTTGACCAGGGTCCGATAGAGAACCGGGAATGCCGCTTTCCCGCCCTCTAGAAGGATGCCCGCCGCGAGACTGGTGGCAAACGAGATGAGGATCGCGCTGACCAAATCCTCGAGGCGCAGCGCATCGGGCTCGAGAAGGGCGCCCCAGTAGCTTAGGCAGGCCTGCTCGAGATCGCCGCTGACATGATATTGCTCCACGACGCCGGACACCGCACCGCGATCGGCAAGGAATTGCAGCACGCGCTCCGGCGTACCTGGTGCGTAGCGCGGCGAGACGGCCTTGAGGATCGCATTGGCACATAGGATTTCGAGTTGGCGGTGACGGTCCACATGGTCTCCGATCAGGTGCAGCGCAGGCACGACGAACAGATTGACGACTTGCCCGGCGATGCACCGGCGCGTCAATCCATATGGATGACGCCGCGACAGACAGGCGTTCGGTCACCTCAACGTGCGGGCTTCGGTGGGCCTAGCCGGCGCCCCCGCCCACACCCGCCGACGCTGGAGAGCACAAGCTACTCGGCCGCAATCCGCACCGGGTCGGCGCCACGCGAATATTTGCACCGAAATGGATGTAAACGACGCCGTTGTTGGCGATCCCTCAAAAATTGGCAATTTCGCTATTTTTGTTTGTCATATATCCTTAATGGTAATGACGAGGGGGCTCGATGTCTGAGGCGCGACCAGGGGACCGGAAAGGCAGCGGGGTGACGACCATGTCGCCCGCCGATTTCCTGAAGCGCAAGATGGCGCTCTCAGGGCTGAGCGCGACCGCGCTCGCCAAGGAGTTGAAGGTCCATGTCCAGACCCTCTACAACGTCACGACCGGCAAGCGCCCGATCTCGTCCGCGCTGGCGCTCAAGCTCGCCAAACGCTTCAATGCGCCGGCGGACGTGTGGCTTGCGGAGTCCGTCGAGGTCAACCTCTCCGACGTGGACGACGCGCTGACCGCCAAGCGCGCCAAGCGCAATGGCAGGGTGGACGGGGAACAGAACTTGCCGTTGTTCGCCGGCAGCCCGGCGGCGCCGCCGAGAGTCGATCGTGTCCTGATTGACCGCGACATCGAACGGTTGCTCCAGACCCCTGGGGGACCGGTCAGCGTCACCCCCTACGACCCTGGGCAGGTGCAACCTGCCTCGTACGACCTTACGGTCGGCATCATCATCGAGAAGGGCTTTCGAGAGCTTAGCGAACACGAATGGGTCTTGGTACTCAAGCGTGCCTTCGACGCCGAAGACAGCCAATCTCGCGAGGCCGACCACGTCGACGCGATCCTCAAGAAGAAGGGTGGCGCGGTCGTCTGGTCGAAATCCGTGGATCTCGACGACGAGCGGAGGTCGGTCGTCGTCCTGACGCGCGAACTGGTCGGCTTCGAAAAGGAATATCTGGCGGAAGTCGGAAGCACCGCCACCAATGCGATGCACGGTCTGCTCGTCAACCACGGCTTCCAGATCGATCCCGGATATTCGGGACCGATCATCGTGACGGCGATGAACATCGGGAACGAGCCGTACCGGCTTTCGTCGGGCGACAAGATCGTGAGTCTGGCGATCCGCGAATTGGCGGAACCGCCCGAGCGCGCCTATCGGGCTGACCTCCAGCAGAAGATCGTCAGGATTTTCCATCGGGTCGACGAAGCGCTGAAGAGCCTGTTCGTCTGCCGGCCCTTGATCGGCGGCAAGGAGTTCGTCGCCGAATCCGAGGCACTGAAGCAGACGCATGTCGCCGGCACGGAGGACGACGCTCTCAACAAGGCGGTCAGCGCCGTCATGGAAGCCTTGTCGAAGCCGATCGGAGACGATCCCGTCCATCGCGCCCTGGATGCAGCAGTGCGCAACGTCCTCAACTCGGTGTCTATCGACAAGCAAGAGGCGAAGGCGCTCGTCCGCCATTTTTCGATTACCGACGAGAAGATCAAAGCCCAGGCCATGCGCTACTTTGCCGTCGCCGACGACCGCCAGACGATCGGCGCGACGCTGGAAAGACTGCAGCAGGATCCGATCGTCGCGCTGTTAACATTGACCGACGGCTGATCGTTTTGTTTGAATTTCAATAATTCGGTTTGATAAACAGGCGAAATGAGTTATAGCTACCTCAGCGAGGAGGCTACTCATGGTTGTCGCGTTGCACCGCTCGATCGACGGACCCGGGCCGGGCTGGCCCGAGGCCAGCCAGGAGGCCGCCAGCCGCTCCATCGGCGGCTTCGCATTCGTCGTCACCGTTCCCCACGCCTCCGGGGCCGCGCCGCACTGGCAGGGCGCCGCGGCCAACACGGCGGAATGGCGCGATGTCGTGGCTGGCAGCCACCACGCCCTCGACCGCGGCGCCGGCGAGCTGGCGAAGGACATGGGGGCGCGGCTGGGCGCGCCGGTGATCGAAGGCTTGTGCAGCCGGCTCTTCATCGATCTCAATCGGCCGCTCGACGATCCGAGCGTGATCGCCTCCGCCATCGACGGGCGCGACTTGATGTTCAACCGCGCGATCTCGGGCGGGGACCTCGCATCGCGGCGCACCGCCCACCGCCACTATCACCAGCGTGTCGCGGGCGTCATCGCCGCCGCGGCCCAACCGGTGTATCTCGTCGACCAGCACTCGTTCGACCGCTTCGGGCCCGCGCCCGCGGCGCGCGGCGTCGATATCGGCGTGTGCGCTCCTGGCGACGATCGCTTCGCGCGGACGCTGCTGGACAGTTTGTTGAAACGGACGAGTCCCCGTCGCGCCGAGGACCAGCCGAAGGCAGCTGCGCGCATTCTCAACGTGCGGCTCAACGAGCCGTACTCGGCGGATCACCCGGGCGCATACATCATGCGGCGCCACATGCCCGTCACCGCCGGCGGCGTGGTTATCGAGGTCTGCGACGACCTCCTCGCGGACGACGCGGACGTCGGCGCGATAGCAGAATTGCTCAGCGAAGCGCTGGTGGAGACCGCCAGCGCGATGTCCTCAACCTTCGCAGCAGGAGAAAGCGCATGACCGGGAATTCTCAGGCACCGACCTATGGCCTCGAGGAAGAGCAGATGGTGATCGACCGGGGCACGCTCGCGCCCGCGGCCCCGCACGCCGGCTGCGTCGAGGAGCTCAAGGCCCGCCTCGGCACGCGCTTCGCGCTGGAATACAAGGCGCCGGTGATCGAGCTGGTGACGAACGTCCACAGTTCGGTCTTCGACCTCACCGAGGAAGCGGCGGCCAATCGCTACGAGGCCGACGTCATCCTGGCCCGGCACGGTTATGCGGCCCTGCCGCTGGCGACCCATCCGTGGGCGGCATCGCTCGACATGCCGGCGCGCGAGGGCGACCGCTACCGCCGCATCGAAGCCCAGAAGGGCGACGCGGTACGCCACCTCGCCGCCAATGGGGTCCATCTCCACGTCGGTACGTACGACGGCGACGAAGAACGGCTTCGCCACCTGCCCAAACTCATTCACCTGACCGCCATCCATGCCGCCGTGTCGGCGAGCTCGCCTTTCGCGGAAGGGCGCGACACGGGTCAGGCCAGCTGGCGGCTGCGGATCCTGATGCAACTCGCGTCGTCGCTGCCGCTCATGGCGGCGGGCCCCGACGAGCTGGCCCATGTCTATGGCGCGCTCGCCGCGGCCGGCGGCCCGCGGGATGCGAGCGAGCAATGGGGCTTGGTGCGCCTGGGTGCGGGCAAGCCGACCATCGAGTTCCGTGGTGCCGACACCACGCCTTCGCTCGACGACATCGCCTGGCTCGCCGCGTTGACCGGTGCCGCCGTCCATGCCGAGCGCGTGGGTATGCTTCCGCCGCTCGACATGTCCGCGTCGGCGGCGGCCTATCTGTACGCCGCCAACCTCGACGCGGTTGCCGCTGCCGGCGCCGACGCGGTGCTGATCGACCCGTTCGACTGGGAGGCGAGGCCCGTGCCGCAGGCCATTGACGCCTGGGTGGCGCGCCTCGCGCCGGCGATCGACGCGCTGGGGCTGGCCGACGCCATTGCGCTGCGCCCGCAGCAACCGAGCGCCGCGTGGAAGGAAATGAGGCGCTTCGTGGTGAAGATCGAGGTCGAGGCGCTCGGCCGCGGGCTGGGGCCCGCCGATGCGAGGCATCTCGCCTACCGCCGGATGATCGAGCGCTCGCTGGTGCAGTCTTCGGCGACGCCCTCCATGCCATGGGCGCGCTCCGCGCTCGCCGCCTGAGAAAGGATGATGCGATGACGGACATCAAGACGGCAGACTCTCTCACGCGGGAAAGCTTCGCGGCACTTCGCGCTGGCGAGATATGTGCGATCCTCTTCAGCGACCTGATCTCCTCGGCGGAGTGTGCGCGGGCGGCGCTCGCGGTGCGCGCGCTGACGGCGCGGAGCAGCTATCGCTGGAGCAACGACCTATCGATCATCGGGGTTTCGATCGGCGAGGCCCACGACAGCGACGAGGCGCTGGAGCGCTACCTCGCCGAGGGCGAGCAGACGAGCCGCATCGTACGCGACGTGGTGTTTGGCGGCGTCTCGCCGATCGACCGCATCACACTACAGATGCTGCCGATCTGGGAGCCCGGCATCCGAGTTCCATCGCGTGACGGCCGCGGCTTTCTCCAGCAGGTCGTGCGGCGCTGGAAGCAGGGTGGCGGCGCGAGCGCGCACCTGGACCTTAGCAACACCCCGTTGCTTCGCCCCTTCAACATTCGCCAGCGCTTCGGCCTCAACGTCTATATCGAGATGCCGATCGAAGGAGGCGCGGTCGAGTTCTGGAGGCGCTCCTTCACCGAGGAGGAATATCTGTCGCTCCGCCAGGCGCCGCCGGCCTACGGTCTGTCGCGCGACGTCGTCGGAGAGCCCGACCTGCGCATCCGTCCTGCGGCCGGCCAGGCGATCATCTTCGACGCCTCGCGTCCCCATGCGGTCGAGCCCGTTGCCGGCCGCGGGGAACGCATCACCAATGCCAGCTTCCTGGGTTATGCCGGCGACGACGCGCCACTCTTCCAATTCGCCTGAGGAGCCCTTCCCATGACGAAAGTCCCGATGAAGACCGTGATCGCGCTGTCGAAGCGGTATGACGACAGGCCCGCGGTGCAGCTCAATGCGGTCGGGCACCTCGCCCAGGCGATCGGACATGAAGCGCGCGACCTTGCGGTCGTGGAATACAGGACGGCCGACGGCGGGTCGCTCGGTTCAATTGGCTGGTGGCCGCTTGTCCTGCTGTCGGGCCGGGCGCCAAAAATCGAGGCGTTCTGGCAAGCGGCCAGGGGCGGCGCCAACCCGCGCGCCTGCTTCGTCGAGACGATGATCAGCGGCGGCTCCGAGCTCCAGGTCGCCGCGACCGCCGGCCTGGGCGCGATCAACCTGCCTATCGTCGCGATCGCGATCCACGGCCCCGCCGCCGAGCTCGACCTCATGACGCGCAAGCTGAGCCTGTGGCGCCCCACCCCGTGCGCTCCCGCAGCCTGAGCGCGGTGTTCGCACCGTCGACACCGGCTTTTTCCAGCCGGCGATCGCGCGTGCCTGATCCCGGCCGAGAACCGTGCCCGTTCGGTAGCATTCCGGACCAAGTTCCGCTCCCGGATGGAATGAAAGCGGAGTAGATTGTTCGACACCGGTCGCGACTCTCGCGGCGGCGGCCGGCGATGACCGTTTCTTGTGCGCCCGTCGCGGCGATTTGGGGGAAACCATGGGCTTGATTGACGAGAACCGCGCTTTGACATCGGGTTCGCCAAGGCCGATCATGCCCTTACCGCCCCAATTCGAGCCTGCGGTCCGGCCGCGCTCCGACCCAGTCGTCGAGCGCGATTGGCGGGACGATGAAATCCGGGAACTCCGGGCGGCGCTGTGCCGTCACGCTCCGGCGGGCGACGATGCCTATTGGACCGAGAACACGACATGGATCGGATGCGTCGACGTCGCGCTCGACAAGTCCGTCGGCCCTGGCGACTTCGTCAGGATGACGATCAAGGTGGCGACCAGGGACGACACCGACGACGTCTGGGAATTCTATCGCGCCAACCAGGCCGAGATCGCGTCCGCGATCCGATCCAAGGTGCCCGGCGGCAACGTCAGGATCGTCGACCTGAAGATCGAAAAGGGAAGCGTGACGATCCTCGTCGTCGCGCAGATCACGATCGGCTTGATCGCGATCGCCGTCGCGATCCTGGGCAATTACGATAACATCGAGCGAAACTTCAAACGGGCGATGCCGCTGCTCAAGCAGTATGTCATCGATGTCACCAACTCGCTCAAGGGGTTGTTCAGGGGATTCGGTCTCGGCTTCGGTTGAACCTCACCGGCGTTCGATCGACGCCAAGCGCTCGATCTGCCCTTGACGAGTAAGATTCCAGCAACGGGGAAATCGATGCCGGATCCAACGACGAAGCTGCCACCCGACCTGAAGAAGCGATCGGACACGGCCACGGTGTCGCAAGCGGAAGCGAACGCGCGCAAGGCGAACGCGGAGGCGTCGGACGCCGAGCAGACCGCGGCGTTGAATCGCGTGAAAGGTGCGCTTGGGGAACCGGCCACCGGCGCCTTTTCGGGGGACGTGCAGCTCGCGGACGGTGCCGCGCTCGCGGAACCCAATTTCCTGGCGCGCGCCGCCCTGATGACGGTCGCCACGGCAATTACGAAGGAGGTCGCGAAGGCGATCGGCGAGCGAAAGACCGCCTATCTGACGACGTCGGATGGTCCGCCCGACCTCTCGCACGACTCGGCCCTGGCATCGCGCATCGCGCTGGTCGAGGACGCCTGCCGAACTGCGACGCAATTGTCGGACGCCGCGCTGGGCAGCGGCGAACGAGCGATGTTTGCCCCGTTGGCGACTGCGGGGCTTGTCGTGTCCGGCGTCTCCGCGCTGCTGGGTTACTTCAAGACCGACTTCAAGGTCGGAAGCGATGAGGTAAAGGTCAGCGACCGCGATCTCCTCGTCCTCGTGGGAAGCGAACTAGCGGCGCAGCATCTGAGCGTGCTGGTGGACGGTTTCCCGCCATCACCGGGCAAGAAGATCGTCGACGCGGTCCAGACCCAGCTCCTCGACCTGTCGACCGAGGTCACCGACCTGCGCGGCCGCGTGGTCCATCATGCCGCTGCGATCGCGTCGCTCGACCAGGCCGCCGCCGTCGCGCCCGCGAGTCCTGCAGGCCAGCAAGGCGACCAGACCGGGACCGAAGGCCAGGATGAGAAGCAGGACGCGGCCGCCGATGCGCAGGCCCGCGCCGCGCACGAGCACGCCGAGGCAGCCTGCACCGCCGCGACGACGCTCTACGATACCTTCGTCACGTCGCTCGACGCCGATGCCGGCGGTATTTCGTTTCTCGAACGAGCGCTACGCGAGCGGCGGCTTCGGGAGAAACTGGGCGACAAGGCGGCGGTCTTGTCGCTGAAGGTGGACGGCAGCTGGGCCACCCATATCGTCCGGAAGAATTTTCTTTCGGGGCTGTCCGGCAAGCTCCCGATCAGGATCAGCGCGACGGTCGGGGCGAGCTGGGTCGCCTATGATCTAGATTCCGGCGGGCTTCTCGGCGGCGGCGTCGAGACCTCGAAGTCCGAGCTTCAGGATATCGCGGCGATCAAGGCCAGCTGACCGGCCACGCGCCTAGGCGGCCTTGCGCTGAAGCCTTCCAGCTTTGACCTCCCAGTAGATCCAGTTGAGGAAAGCATCGGCCTCCGACAGGTCGGATGTACCGATGCGGTTGCCGAGCGCCTTGATGGTCTCGCACAGTTGTTCGTACCGCGCCGGACTGATCGCATGGAATTGGGCATATCGCGCCGTCTCGATGCCGAGCGCTTCCAGGGCACCAACCGTATTCCCGTTGAAGATGGCGTAGCGAGTTGGCGCGAAGGTGCAGAGCATCTCGGTTGCCATGTTCAGGCCGACACCCGGAATCGGCTCGCCGGCCTTCCTGATCGCGCCATAGCCTTCGCGCGCCGGTCGACCGCTCACCGACCGGGCAAGCGCGAAGAGGCCGATCATGTCCTTCTCGTGGTTGAGGGCCTTGCTGCCCTGCCGGAAAATACTGCCAGATCCCCACAGGTGGGCGCCGCCTGCGCTGCCCATCAGGTCGCCAAGCCCCTCGCGAAGCGTTGCCCTGGCCTTTTGCGTGATGGTCTCCTCGCTCAACGCGGCGATGGCTCGCTGGAGCCGGAGCGCCTTCGCCCGCGACCACTTTCGCGTCGCGAGGTCGGTCATCGCCTTGGGGTCGGCCAGATAGCGCTTGTACCAGTCGGCGATGACGCGGAGGTCGATCCCTTTCGGGAGCGCGGCGTCGCGCGCCTTTTCGTACTTGTCCCGCTCGCGTTTATCGATCGCGTGGTCCGACGCATATTGCTGGAGCAGCAAGGGATCGAGCCCTTGGAGGCGATCCCATGTACGGTAACGCTCGAACGTGTCCTCCAGGCTGCGTGTGAGCGGATCGCCGGCCGCATGCACCACGCAAAGCGACAGTTCTTCGTTGGTAGCGAGCGCACCCGCGGTCAGGTTCGCCGAGCCGACCAGGCTGCGATACACGTCTCCCTTGCGGACGGCATAGAGCTTGGGATGGAAGGTGGCCGCCGCCCTGCTCGCGACACTCACCGTGCACGACGGATGTCGTTGTTTGAGCGACAGCAGCTTCTCCAGCGCGCAGGGATCAGTGTGAAAGAAATCGGTGCCGACGAAGATCTCGGCGGTCGCGCCCGCGGCCAGCCGCTCGTGCAGCATCGACACGATGAATTCGGCGCCGCCGCGCTTCAGAAACGCCACGGCAATTTTGACCTCGTCGGCGCCGTCGAGCAGATCGCGAATGGACGCCGAATGGTCCGCTCCCTCGTTCGAGACGAGCGAGACGCCGTCCGCCACGACCGTGGGCCCGGTTTTCGAAATGGATCTACTGCCCCGCCGACGGGATCGTGCAGGCGGCGGCTGGCGCGTCGCTCTCACGACCCTCGTCCTGGGGGCCCGGCATGAGCTGGGCATATTCCGCCGACGACAGCGGCCGGTATTGCGTCGGAGCCGGGACGATGAAGCCGATCGTCCCGTTCGCCAGCTTGCCACCGGCCGGAGCCGCCTGGCGAAGCCAGTTGCGAAAGTCCGTCGCCTCCTCGAGCGTGGCGAATACGAGCGGCACCGGCTTGCCAGCGCCAATCTCATAGGCAAGCGTGTGCGGCCCGATGCCGATGACATAGCCCGGCTCGTAGGGCGATGGCGAGAAGAGGAATGGAATCTCGGTGGTGCCCGTCCGGAACTCGACGGCGTCGTCGGACTCGGAGAAGGTGTTGCCGCCACCGTTGGTGATGTGGCGGATGCGATAGCTCAAGGTCGCGCGACCGCAGACCGGCTCGCCTTCGAAATCGATTGGGGAATACAGGCTGCCAGGGATCAGCTTGACCTGCGCCGGCGTGGCGGCGGAACTCTTGCCTGTTGCGTCGTCGATCGAGAGATCGCTAACGGAGGCGATCGGACTTGAACGGAGCTTCAGTCGATCGGTCGACAACACCACGTCCACCGAAAGGTTGTGGGCAAGGCTCTGGCGCCAGCCGGCCGTCTCGTAGAGCCAGGCGACGCCGTTGTTGTCGACGGCGGCGTCGAAATCGGTGGTATCCTTGATCTCGACTTCACGAGCGCTCGTCTGGTCGTTCTCGCCGGTCACGGTCAGGTTGGGAAGGAACTTGGCGATGTTCAGGCCCGTAGAGATCGTTGCCTTGCTCGTGCTGGTGTCGGTCAACTTGCCCAGGTCGATGACGGTCTGGCCATTGCTTGCCTGCGTCCAGGTCGAGACTTGCCAGCGATCGGGGCGGTTGGGATACACGCTGAGCGAGACCTTGATCGCATCGACGCGGTCGCCCGGTGGCAGGAAGCCCTCGGGCTGGATCGCGATGACCATGTGCCGGGAAATCGAGTTGCGCAGGACCACCGCTGGTGAGGCGCCGCCGGCTGGCTTGATCGTGGTGGGCGGCTTGCCCTTGGTCTGCTCGATGAGCGCCGCCTGGCCGCGATCGCTGAGCGCGGTGATGCTGACGCCGCCGGGGGTCGCTGCTACCTCGCTCGTCGACACTGAGAGGGTCACCTTGTCCGCCTCCCGGGTCGGGGGCGCATAGCTCTGGTAGCGATCCTCGATGACCGCCTTCTGCCCGCCCAGCGCGGCGCATCCTCCAAGAAGGAGCAGGCCGAGCGGCGCTACGGCCCTCACTTGTCGTCTCCCGAGAACGGGTTCGGTACGCGCCCCAGGAGGAGCCCCGCGACGACGCCGGCGAGGAAGCCGCCCATCACCAGCGCGATCTGCGCCGCGGGCAACGCGGCGGGCGATCTCTCCGGGGGCGCCAGTCGCCTCGCGTCAACCTCGTCCAGGGTGGCCGCGAAGTTCGCAACCGGCGTAAGCTCGTAGATCGCGCCTGGTTCTCCCTGAACCGGATGGTCCTCCTGCCGGACCCGGTCGCCATAGTCCGATTTCGCCCAAGGGTACGGGTCGGTTAGGGTCTCGTACCCCTTGCAGTCGTCCAGTGATCCGTCGAAGTGTACGCACCATTGGTCGGCGCGGACCGTATGCTGAAAATTGTCGAGCATGACTGCGTAGACCATGCGACTTTTCCCCCTGCCAATGGCAAGTTGAAACACTAGCTTAAAGCCGGGGCGAGATGAATATCGATATGGGTCCAAATCGAATATTCCCGGAGCGACGCTAGGTTGTTTCCCGGCACGGTCGACAACGGGTCGGAGGCGGTGGCGAACATGGGCAAGGACGATTTCAGATGCGACGTCTGCGGCGAATATGCGCCCGCTCATGATCCGCGCTGCGCCATCGTCCAGGAAACGCGCCGACGGGACCAAGAGGCAAGGAAGGCGAGCAGGACTAAGCCGGGACGGCGGTAGCGGACGGTAATCGGCACGACGTGCCCGCGGGGTGGATCGGCGCCAGCTAGGTAGCCCGGGGTGCAGGCGTAGCCCCCGCCCCCGCGTGCTAAAACTGGGTGCGACGTTCCAACCGACTGGCCGCAGTTCCGCTTCGCGCGCAAGGATTTGCTGCCCGGCGTCCTTGCGATCGCGCCAATGGGATCGCGCTCGTCAGCCGATTTGGGCGTCGAGGTCCGAACGTGCGCTGGAAGCCACAGATTGGTTGCTTGCTAGAGTAGCTGCCGCGGGCAAGCGAATCTCAAGGTTGACTATTGCAGGGTCGGACCCGATCCCAACGAGAGTGCTACGGCATTGCGAATGACGAACCATTCCGACAATTGGTTGTAGTCCTTCGCCGCAGTGAGCACATCGATCCTGTCCTGGAGGAAACGCGCCACATCGTCGCCATGTTCGGCGATCAGGTCCCGGGCGATCAGAAAAACCCTTGCTTCGTCGCTGCTATCCACGGCGCCATGATAGCTTCAATCCGCCGTCGGTTCCATCAGGCATCACCCTGAACCGGGCTCGCTTTACAAGCCGCCGGCCCTATTCGACGTTGATTTCGGGTCTGCGCTGGTTGAACGCATCAATGGCGGTCCCGAGACCTTCGCCGACGATCCAGCGTGCCCGTTCAAGATGGGAGCGCCAGCAGGCCTCGGCGTCGCCCTCAGTGACATCGAGCCGCATCAGTGAAGCGGCCGCCTCCTGCCAAGCCACACCGGCCTCGTCGGCATCGAGAAGGGCGGCATAGAGAGCCAGGTGGCGGCGGTCATAGTCGACGGCGACGTCGCCAGACGGCGCCAGAAGGTCAAGGGTGTCCATCTTTCTCTCCTCGCGCAGTTCACGGCCACCACCGATATTAAATATAATGAATAACTCACGAGTGGCAATTCCTCGACCGTAGGTCGATGGACATGCGCAAGGTCATAGGGAGCAATTTTGCTCGATTGAGGAAGAGCAAAGGGCTGACCCAGGAAGCTGTCGCCGAGAAGTCCGGATTTTCGCAGAGCTATATCGGGTGGCTCGAGCGCGGCCAGCGCAACCCCACCGCAATCTCCATATGGATGCTAGCTCAAGCGATTGACGCCATGCCTGCCGATCTGGTTCAGCCGATCGACGAAAACGCCTAGCGTCCAGCAAGAATGGGCCGCGGCCCCGCGCCGATCATTCTCTCGCCGGCGACAAGCATCCGACGGACATGCGATTTCCGATGCTCACCTTCGCCCGGCCATGTGCCGGGTCCAAGGATGATGTCCGCAATATCCCGCAGGCTGGCTCCGATGCTTCGCGCGTCAGTGGCTTGCAAGGCGAGGAGCCGATTTCCCAGTTGAGCATGCCGGGGCGCCGGGACGGTCGCGCGACGGTACGCGCTGAGCGTTGAGATTTGTGCTGGAAGCCGATCGTCATCGGGCAGATCGAAGCGAAGCGTTACCGGTCCGGCCACCGCGGTGCCATCGATCACGTCGAGCCGGATGACCTCGCCGCCGCGCTCGATCAGGAGATGTTCGGCGTGCGGCCCGCGCACGAACCGCGCATCGACCGCCAGCGCGTCGAAGAGGCGTGCGCCGGCAGCGGCAACAGGCTCCAAAGCCCGGACGGCGAGCACGCGAGGGTCGATGGCCGCCGACCAGATCGGCAGCACGCAGGCGCACGTCCGGGCCGGATCTTCAGGGAAAGTGCAGCCCCCAGCGTGCCGCGAAGTCGGCATCTGCTGCCACGCCGTTCGTTGGCAGGGTCGTCAGGCCGGCATAGGCCGCGCGGTAGGCCGGGTCGCGCCGTAGCACTTCCCAGGCCAGCGCGCTGCGTCCCCGGTGGACGACGGCCTCGAAGGCAGCAGGATCGGGCGTGCTCACCATGACGGCCTCAACCGAGCTCGCCCATCTGCGACCGGACGAACATCGCGGCGGCCTCGGCCTGGTCTGGCCGAAGCGCATCGACGGCCGGAAGATGGTCCGGCACATGGTCGCCGAGCAGGATCGACGGGCATTGCCCTTCGACATTGCCGAGGTTGGGTCGATGCTGGGCGTAGCCGACGAGCGCGGCCAAATCCGGGGAGAAGTGCCGCGCCACCTGTGGCGGATAGACCAGCCATTGCAGCTCGAACGGCTTCAGCCAGCCGAGGCAGTAGCTGATCACGATTCCGCGCCGGGGCGCGGTACTGGCGTTGCCACCGCCGCCGTGGAGGGTGGAGCCGAGGAAGATCAGCGCGTCGCCCGGCACGACCGTCGGCACGACCACGTCCTCTTCGGGAAGGACGGGAACGTCCTGGTCGAACTGGCTTCCGGTCCAGAGCCGGGTGCCGCCATTCGCCCGCGTGAACGCGGTCAACGGCCACATGACGTTGACGAGATATTCGAGCCCGCCCTTTGGTCCCTGCCACATGTCCTGGTCGCGGTGCGGCAGCTGGGGCAGCGCGCCGGGATGGATCTCGATCGCCTGGGTCAGGTTGAGCGCGATCCGCTCGCACCATGGCAGAAGCATCTGCTCGACGACCTCGAGGATGAGCGGATGCATCGCCAGCCGTTCGACCCCCGGTGATCGAGTCAGCAGCGAACCGAAGCGCTTGGTTCGCTCCCCGTAGAAGGCGCCCTGGCACAAGGGTGTAGCGGCGAAGCGAGGATCGAGGTCCGCCTCGATGCCGGCGATCAGCGCAGGCTCGACCGCCCGCCCGAACACGCACCAGCCGTCGCGCGCGAGCGTCGCGGCGTGGCGATCGACCGCGGCGCTCATGCCGGCACCCGGTCGAGAACGGGCGAATAGACGCCGGTCCAGCCAAGCCGCTCGGGCGTATCCGGCCGGACATGGATGAGGAAGGCGCCGATCGGTCCGCCCGGGATGCGCACCGCAGGCCCGAGCGGTTCGGCCTGCCAGCCCAGCGACAGCACTTCCTTGCGGAACGGGTCGGGGATGACGCCGGTGTAGCGTTCGATGCCGCGATCGAGCGCGACATCCACCATCGTGGAGAAGAGCATGTTGCGCAGCTCGCGGCGGCGTTCGGCGCCGTGCCTCTGGGGCAGGCACAGCCGCGTGCTTTCCCAGGTCACATCGTCGACTGGCACACCCAATGGACAGAGGTGCGGGAACAGCGTGCCGAGCATGTGCGGGCGTGTGCTGGGAAAGAGACGGATCGACGCGGCGTGCCCGCCGTCATCGTCGGCAACGATCAGGTAGATCGTATCGGCATTGTCGAACTGGTCCATCTCATATTGGCCGTCGACCACCGGCACGTCCCAGCCGAACAGGTCGACGAAGAGACGCTTGCGGTCGGCGAACATAGATCGCAGCAGCGGCCGGCTTTCCGGCGCCATATGGTTGTCGATGATGTGGATCATGGGTGTGCTCCCGGTCGTGATTTCCACGCACGAAGGAAGCAGCGACCGGGCAGCGGAAATAGACCGAGTGATTACTCGGGTTGACGGCTCCGAAGCTCGTACAGACCGATGCCTCCGGCGAGGATAATACGGACGACGAGTTCGGGTCGACAATGAACCTCAAACAAACGCCAGGCCCCGGTGAGGTAACCGTCGACCGTGCGCGGCGTCAGAGCCGGAACGCGGGCGATTTCCGTGTTGGAATGCCCCGGGCGGCACCACGTAATTGCGGGGCTGGGGATGGAGTCTGGGATCCATATTGCGGCAAGGGTCCGACTAGCCGCCGCGCCGCCAGTAGGGTGAAAACGCCAATCATGTGGGTTGGCCCAGAAATCGATGCGTCTGAGCCGGGTAGCGCCTACCCCCAAAGGTGCAGGATTACCGAGGCGAACATATCGGACAGTGATGCCATCGTTCAGACCTTAATGGCACCAAGTCCGAAACTGACACGGCGAGAATCGCATTTCGCGAAGACCGTCATGATGGATTGGCGCAATGTTGGAAGCCCAACTCTTCGGTCACCACCTCCACTAACGTCTTGAGCTGGTATCGTGTTGCTATCGTGCAAAGAGCACCGACAGCAGGAGTGGTCGGCGCGAGTTCTAATCCTCTACTCGGTCTGGCGAGGCCGGATGGCATCTATCAACGCCCTCTCTCTTACCCGTTTTGACTTCTCCCGCTTCAACAACCCCAGGACGCTGATCGGTGAAATATCTGACTCCCACACTTTGCTGCGGTGCCCGAAAAAGATGCAGTTGGGCTTGGGATCCCGCGAGAGCGGCGGCCATTGGTTCCTATTGGCGGACCTATTACAAGATAATGTTGCGCAACTTCGCCATTTTTCCCGATATTCTCAGTTTGATCTATCGTGCCTTCCGGCATGATACTGATCTCGAACATCGGATAAGGGCGCGCGTGGTCAGAATTTGTCGACCACACTGATGCCAAAGGTCCTCGGTTGGACGATGGCACCGGCGAACGGCGCGCTGATGCCATTCTTCACCTGAGACCGCAGTCGGACCAACCCGTATGAATTTCCAACATTCTTGACGTAGGCTTCGATCGAGAAGCCCCCAAACTTGATGCCGGCCCGCAGGTTGACGAGATCGTAGCTCGGCATGACCGGGCGTACATAGTTTGCAGGCGCTCCAGAGACATAATCGATCGGGCGTGACCCGATGTACTGATAGTTGCCGCCAATGAATGCACCGACGTCATCGCTGATTCTGAAATCATAGTCGGCAGAAAGATTGCCTGAGAACTTGGGGGTATCCGGCAACTGGTCCCCGGCCTTGGCACCGACCAGCGGCGCGTCGACCACCATGCGAGCATCGGTATAGGCTCCGTTGGCGGAAAGGCTCAGCCCCGATACCGGCATCCAGGTCCAGGCAAACTCGACGCCCTTGCTGTGAGCACGGCCAGCATTTCCGGTCACATTGAAGCCGCCGACTTGGGTGAGGAGCTGGATGCGTTTCCAGTCCAGATAAAATGCCGAAATATCCACGGTCATATGGGCCAACGGGAATTTGGCCTTGTAACCGACCTCATAGTTGTCGAGCGAGTCGGGTTGATAAGCCGCCGGGGCGCCGGCTGCGAGCAGACTCGCTGCAAGGTTCGTTGGCCCGCCAGGACGGAAACCGGTTGCGAAGCGCGCATAGATCATATTGTTCTGATCGATGTCGAAGCTTGGCGTCAGAAGGTAGGTCCAGGTGTTGCTGACAGCGCGGCCCGTCACGTCGGTGTGGCCTCCGTTGAGGGCACCCGATGACGGCGTGTCGCTGTCTTCGGTGGAATGAGTGTAGCGAATGCCTCCGAGGATTTTGAACTGCGATCCGAGGCGCAAGGTCACATCGGCATAACCGGCATATTCGGTGTAGCGGTCGTAAATCGTGTCGAAAAAGAGACCGCCTGCCGGGTAAGCAGCCGGCACCGGCTGCAACGTGGTTGCATCGAATGGTCGGCCGAAGCCTTCCGGCTTTACGCTCCGTTCATGCGTGTAGAAGACGCCGGTGAGCCACTCGAGCGTGCCACCGTTGGGTGAGCTGAGGCGGAACTCCTGCGTGGTCTTCTTGTGGTCGAGCGTGACGTTGTCGAACAAGGCGAGGTTCGGCACGCCGACAAAGCCGGAGATGGCAGCGCCAAACTTGGTCGTCTCGTCGATGTCCCAACGCGCGTTGCGTGTTGCATAGCTTGTTATCGACGTGAGCGTCCCCCATCCGAGATCATAGTTGGCGTTGAGGCTGTACAGCCTCGTTTTAAAATCCCAGTTCTCATTGCCCCAGCGCACCTGGCTATATTTGCCATAGATCGGGGTCAGGCCGGACGTCAGATCGACTTCCGATGTGTTGGGCGAGTGCGAATTCTGAAGCACCGCAGAGAGCTCTACGGACAGTTGGTCGACCGGTTTCCAGTATAAGGCAATCCTCCCACCATAGACTTCGAACGTGTTGACGTTGCTCTTTTTGCGGAACGGATCGTCGAGAAAGCCGGGGTCGAACCGGTAGAAGCCGCTGACAGTCACGCCGAGCTTTTCCTTTACCAGGGGTCCGTCCAGCATGACACGAACACCACCGCCGGCTGCGCCATGATCCACCGTTGTCCCGTCCGCTTCGACACGGCCGGTGAAATCGGTCAGTCCTGGCTTGCGGGTTACGTACTTCACGAGTCCGCCCAGTGAACTGGCGCCGTAGAGCGTGCCTTGCGGACCGCGCAAAACCTCTATGCGTTCAAGAATACCTGGGTCGAGATCGAGCGTCCCGATCGAGCCATAAGCAGTAGCGGTCGAAGAGCCGTATGGAACGTCGTCGATATAGGTCGCGACTGTCGATGGGATCGCTGAACCATGGCCCGTTCCGATGCCGCGGATCATAACGACCGTTTGTCCCGGCTGTGACGAGACCACGCTCAGGCCTGGCACGGTTGCTGCGTAGTCGGCAATCCTGTTCGCGCCCTGCCGCTGCAGAGCGTCGGCGGTCAACGCCGTGACGGGCGTCGCAGTCCGCAACAATGAGCTCGACCGCCTTTGAGCGGTGACAATGATGTCGCCACGATCGGGCGAATTATTCTGATCTTGCGCCTGACCTCTGTCGGTCGTCGCAGGGGAGGCCGACGGGCGCGATGGTCCGGTGCTGGATGGCGTGGCGGCTTGGCCATCGGTCTGGAGCGACGCTGCGCTCGAGGGACTCGCGTGTGAGAGCGACGCTATCGCTGCTGTGCCTAGCAGCCAAACAAGCCGGCGATTACGGTCGGTCATGAGCTCACCCCCCTTTGATTTGCGTTTTCCGCAATCCGGGTAGGCTCAACGAAAAGGCGCTTAATGTCTAATTCGAAGATTCGTTACGAATATTCTTCAGGGTTATGACATTTGCAATATTAAACACCGGTAATTTATAAATAGCGTAAAATCAGATATAGCCAGCGTCACCGCTAACCAATCTCATTTCTTCGTAGAGATTTATATATACATCTCTATATTTTAAAGCCTTCCTCCGTAACTACGCCTGATGAATAGAAATACGTTGCCAACGGGTCTCCGTAACCAAACGCTAGGGAACTGGTTTGAAGATCATGATAGATGCTCCATCTTCGGTGCCCTCGCCAACGTGAGGGACGTCCACAAAGACCCTGTCCAAATCGGGCGAGAAGAACATGGTTTTTGCGAGCATCGCCGTCTCGACTGCGGGCAGGGGTCGATATGTATCCTTGGGTCCGATCGCGAAGGATTCGAGGTATCCCAATCCGCTTGAGACGTAGATTCTCCCGCGCTTCTGATCGACGTAGATTCCGTCGGCCCATGCTCGAATTGGCAGCGTTTTGATGGCTCGACCGCTCGTCGCATCCAGGACCACGACCGAACCATGCATTTTCGTGTCACGACACGCTACATAGAGCCGATTGCGGATCTTATCGAACGCGATTCCCTTCGCGCGATGGCGCCCGGGAAGTTCCCATTTTGCCACCACTTGGTGGCGTCCCAGATCGACCAGGGCGACAGCGCGATCGTCCTCGTCGAGGTTTACATAGGCGACGTTGCGGTCGATGTTGATGGCAACGCCCTCGATGCCGGACGTTGCGATCTCGATATCGGTCGCCTTCTCCATTTTGACGGGGTCGATGACGGAGAGCACGGCGTGCTCCATTCCACTCCCCTCTCCGCCATTGCTGACATAGATCAGATTAGTGGATGGGTTATAAGCGAGGCCATCGGCTCCCGCTGTCAACGTAATCTTGCCGATCGGTGCAAAGGTGGTTCCGTCGAAAACCTTGACCTCGCCGCCTGCTCCATCGACCACGAACAACCGGTTCAGTGTTGGGCTAAAGTAGCTTCCGTGGGGATTTCCCACGGGAAGCATCTTGATGACGTGGAAGTCCTCCAAGCTGATCACGGCTTCGGCTTTCGCCGCCTGCGGTGAGGCGAAGAGACGCCTCCCCACAAGATCAACCGACATATAATCTGAGAATGGGCCGATTGGGACGCCAGCAAGCGGAACTGTCTTCTCAAGGGCCAACGGAGCGCTTTCGCCCGTCTTTGCTAAGGCATTCGTTGATGCCCCGGCTATCAGCGCTCCGACAAAACAGAACAACGCGCGACGTTTCGTGGCAGCGATTTTCGAAGTGCGGATGCTGTTTAAACGGTACATAGACTTACCATTTCCCCGTCAGAAGCTCGTCGACTTGTGTCGTCCGGCGACCCCCGCAATCGGTCCGCCCCTGCGCCCGACGGGTCGGAACAATGGCAAAGTGTGTCTCGGTGAATCCCTTGCGTCTAAGTCAAATTTTCGCACGTCCTATTCTATGGGGTTATGAAGGCTGGTGAACACATTCCGCCTGCCTTTGGTGCGAGGCGGCACAAGAGCACTCGCTGCGAGATAGTGCCTTTCGCAACTCCCGGCGCGGTCGCAGCGTATGCGGCCGTGCGCACGGGAACGGCCGGATCAATGCCGCGTGCCCGCCGTTTTCGTCGGCGGCGATCAGGTCGGCGTTGTCTCGCTGATCGAACCCGTACTGGCCATTGCTCATGGGCAGGCCCCGGCCGAACAGGTCGACGAAGAGGCGCTTGCGGTCGGCGAACATTGACCGGAGGAGCGGCCGATGTCCGGGCGCCAGATAGGTCTCGATGACATGAATCATGAGGTGCTCCCGGTCGTGATTTTCGGAGACAAGGAAAGCAGCGACCGGCGAGGCGAAAATAGACCGAGTGATTACTCGGGTTGGGGACGCGCGAGTTCGTGGAGGCCGACTTCCCCGGCGAGCACCGCGCCGACGACGAGTTCAGTGCGATCATGGGCGTCGAACAGGCGCCGCGCCTCGGTGAGGTAGCCATCAACCGTGCGCGGCGTGAGGGCAAGCGCGCGGGCGATTTGCTTGTTCGAATAACCGCGACCGGCAAGGACCACGCAGTCGCGGGGCCGAGGATGCAGCTTGAGCGAGGTCGAGGCCATCGGTCGCGCGCCCGATACCAGCCGGGACGCGGCCTGGAAGGCAAAGACACCGATCATCTGCGCGGCGCCGAGGAATCGATGCGCATGTTCGGGCATTGGGGTTCCGGCGAACGTACAGGAACCTATGCGAGCGCCCAGCCGAACATAGGGGACGGTGATGCCTTCGTTCAGCCCTTCGGCGGCGCCCATCGCAAAGCTTGCGCGATCATGGCGATCCAGATCGATGAACTGCGAGAGGTCCGACCATAGGAATGCGCCGTTCGCGAATATGCAACCGCGAATGACGGGGTCACGACGATATCGGTGCTGGCCGAAGAGACGCTCGGCGATGGCTGGCGGATAGTCTTTCAGATCGACGAGATCTGGTCGCGGGGTTCGGTGATCGTCGTGATGGATCAGTGCATAGTAGCGGAATTTCATCTCGCGGGTGATGGCCGCCATCAGGCGGCACAATTCTTCCCGAGAAGAAGTCGCGCGAAGCGCTTCGATAACGCTGCTGGTCAGCGCAAGGCAGGACAGGCTCCGCGCAAGGGCGAGGTCAGGGACCATCCAATCACGTCCTTCTTCCCCCTACAATCGGTTGAACACTTTCCTTCCAAAAGCTCACGACAGCACGACGCAACTGGTTGGGCGTTTGACCTCGCTCGATCCGCTTTCCAGGCACTGTGAAGTTGCCGTTCCCGCGAGGGGCATTTCAGCCCAAGAGCGGCGGAGCCAGTGCTTCGCCACGGAAACCTAAGTAGCTCAACTGAACGACTACCGGCTGGCGCCGGTAGGTTCGGTTGGAGTGGCTGAAGCCTTTTCAATTGGGGC